>DATJOR010000294.1:0-4627 GCA_035506875.1 Mycobacterium sp. | reverse complement strand
GACCAGGATGCAACGCGCACCGCGCTTGACCGCCCACTCCAGCTCCTCGATCGCCTTCTCGACGATCGGCAGGGTGATGACCGGGGTGGTGAAGATCCGGTTCTGGTAGTTGAAGCCCCAGACCTCATCGAGCCACTCGTTGAGCGCATGGATCAGGACGTGAACGGCGACCGGGTCGTCACGCAGCCGCTCTTCGAGCAGGCTGGCCAGCGTCGGGAACATCAGGGTGCGGTCCAGCCCCAACTCGTTCATCTTCTCCAGGCGCGGGCCCGGCTCGAAGAACGCCGGGATCGCACGCATCGGCTCACCGAACAGCTCGCGTTTGGTCTTGCCGTCCGGGTTGCCGAATTTGAAGTACTCCTCCCAGGCACCCGGGCGGGCGACGACCTCGAAGGTCGGGTTGGGAATGTAGTTGCTGATCTGGCCACGGATCGCGATCTTGGTCCGCCCGTTGACCTGCACGTACTGGATGAAGTCCTTGTACTGCTTGGGCAGGAACTTGGTCAGCGCTTCCGGCGGCTCGTAGAGATGATTATCCGCGTCAAAGATCGGAAACGGGACGTCTTCCCGGTGCGACAACTGCCCCATGAAATCCTCCTTCGCAGTTTGTGAGAATCATATTCTCACACAGACCCTACCGCAATCCTGTTTCGAAGCCCGACCGCACCAAACGCTTCTGTACCTTGCCGCTCGCGGTGCGCGGATAGTCGCTGACTTCGAGCAAAACTTCCGGCCATTTCTGACGAGCCACCCCAAGGTCGGCGAAATGCGCCCGAATCTCGTCCTCGGTGGGCAATGTGTGACCCAGTTTGAGCCGCAGCACGGCCGCGACTCGTTCGCCGAGACCGGCATCGGGCGCCGCGACCACCACCGCCTCGGCGATGCCGGGCATTGCGAGCAGCACTTCTTCGACTTCCACCGCGCTGATGTTCTCGCCGCCGCGGATGATGACGTCGGCTTTACGATCGGTGATGGTGAGGTAGCCGTCGGCGTCCAGCACGCCGATGTCGCCGGTGTGATACCAGCCGTCGTCGTCGAAGGCCGCCGCCGTCAGCGCATCGTCGGTGTAGCCCAGGCACAGGTCCGGGCCGCGGCTGAGAATCTCGCCGTCAGCCGCCAACCGGATCTCCACGCCCGGCATCGGGTTCCCATCGGTGAGTAGGCGTTTGTCTTCCGGCGCGTCCAGCGTCGACCCGGTGATCGACGGGTGCTCGCTGCTGCCGTAGGACCGGAACACGATGATGCCCAGATCCGAGAGTCGCCGGGTCACCGCGACCGGAACCGTCGACCCGCCCAGCCCCAGGCACTTGATCTGGGCACGATGCGTGGGCGTGCAATCGGGATGATCGAGCAGGCTGGTGACGAAGTACGGTGGACCGCCGCCCAACGTGAGGCCGTCGCGGTCCATCAGGGCCAGCACCTCGGCCGGATCCCAGTTGTCGATCAGGTGCACCGATCCGCCGTTGAGCACCGGGATCAGCAACGCGCCGAGCATGCCGATGAAGTGGCCGACCGGCGTCGCGATGAGCTGTTTGTCGCCGATCGAGTGGATCTGGCCGGAGAGCTGACGGGCCTCGAAGACCAGGCTGCGATGGCTGTGCACGACCCCCTTCGGCGCACTGGTCGTGCCGGAGGTGAAGGCGATCAGCGCGGGTCCGCCGGGGTCGGCCTGCAGGGTGGCGGCCATCGGCTCGTCGGCGAGCAGATCGTCGAAGTCCCGCCCGACCAGGCCGACGACCGGAATGTCCGCGCACAGATCGAGCTGATAGGTCATCCGGCCGAACTCCTCGGCGGTGATGAACACTCGCGGTCTCGCGGAGGCAAGGATGTGCGCCAACTCTTTGCGGCCGTAGAAGTGCACGATCGGCACCAGCACCGCGCCCAGGAACGCCGACGCCCAGAACGCCGCGGCGGCCTCCATCCAGTTCGGCAGCTGAATCGCCACCACGTCACCGGTGCCGACGCCGCGGGCGCGCAGCCCCGCCGCGAGCCGGCGGGCCACCTCTTCGACGTCGCGGAATGTCCCCGACCATGGCCGTACCGCGGAATACACCCGAAACCGCGCATCGGGAGCGGCGTGCAGCCCACCGGCCAGGATCTGCCCGAGGGTCTCGCGGGTCCACCAGCCCGCATCCTCGTATCGGAAGACCAGTTCAGCGGGAATATTGCGCATTGGCTCAAGGCTCCGACCGGCAAACGTTAGGGTCATAAACAGTCTTTTCGACTCAACGGGCGATGCTATTCTCCGCTGAGGAGAATGCCAATATCGCGCGATGGGAAGCGGCGCATGGTGGACGTCGAGTTCGACCAGGGTCTCGCGGTGCTGACCATCGACCGTCCGCACGCCCGAAACGCGATCTCGCTGGACACCATGGACCAGTTGGAGAAGGCTCTCGACGCGGCCGAGGGGGCCAGCGCCCTTGCCATCACCGGCGCCGGCGACCGCGCCTTCGTCTCGGGTGGGGACCTCAAAGAGCTCAGCAGAATCCGGACCGTGGAAGACGCGGCGGCGATGGCGTGGCGGATGCGATCGATCTGCGACCGGCTGGCCAACTTTCCCGCGCCGGTGATTGCCGCGCTCAACGGTCACGCCCTGGGCGGTGGCGCGGAGGTCGCGGTGGCCGCCGATATCCGGTTGGCCGCCGACGACATCAAGATCGGCTTCAACCAGGTGGCGCTGGAGATCATGCCGGCCTGGGGCGGCGCCGAACGATTGGCCGAATTGGTCGGCAAGAGCAGGGCATTGCTGTTGGCCGGAACCGGCGTCGTGCTTGACGCGGTTCACGCCGAGCGGATCGGGCTGATCGACCAGGTGTTGCCGCGAGCCACCTTCGACGAAGACTGGCGACGAGTGGCTCGCGCCCTGTCGGGCCGTCCAGCCGGCGAGATCAAACGTGTCATCGACGGGGTCTCCCCCGAGCAAGCCGTGAATGCGTTTGCGCGGCTATGGGTTCGTGATGCCCATTGGCAAGCCGCCGATCGGGTGATGAACCGCAGCGCCAAAGTAGGAGGTGCGAGGTGAAAGCAGTTGGTAGGTCTCTGCTGGGTGCAGTGTTGGCGATGGTGGTGACGGGTACGACGTTCGCCGCCCCGTCCCGGGCGGATGACCCGGTCATGCATCCGGTCACCTACGTCATCACGTCGGCCAGTCCGATCTACGCCGACATCTATTACCTGGATCAGCAGCCGGCGAAATTCTCTGACTACAGCCACAACACGTATCAGTACACCCCCAACGTGCGAGCCGACATCGCGCCGGGCCACCCCTGGGTCTCACCGACGGTGATGCTGACGGACCCCGCCGACTACGCCATGGTCGTCGCCAGCACCGGTACCGAACCGGGCATACCGCAATTCCACTGCGCGCTCATCGTCGACGGGAAGGTGGTCGTCTCGAACGACGGCGCCAAGGGCGTGATCTGTTCACAGCGCTCCTGGTGAGCCGGTCAGGTTTGCGGAGGGCCCTCGAGCCGGCGCAGGTAGTGCTCGACGAACTTGACAATTTCGGCATGCCCGGCGGACATGCCGAGGGCCTGCTCGATGACCAGCACTCGGGAGATGCTGGTCATCAGCACCGACCACACCAGTGCGGGCACTTCAGCGCGGTCAATGCCGTAACGATCGAGGACCGTCGACAGCGCTTTACGCTGCTCTTCACGAAAACGCTCCGCGTAATAGGCGATCTCGGCCTTCAGCGCTTTGCGGTGATTGGCCAGCGCGATGAATTCGCTGGTGATGGCGGTGGCCGCCGGATCGATGCTGAACCGCCACAGCGCCCACAATGGTTGCGGCGCCTGCAGCACCTGCGCTTGGGCCTCAAGGCCTTCTTCGGCGCGACGGCGGAACGCCGCCAGGAACAGATCGTCCATCGTGCGGAAGTAGTAGTGGACGAGCTGCGGCTTGAGCGCCGCCTTCTCCGCGACACGACGGGAAGTGACTGCGGCATAACCCTCTTCGAGCATCAGCTGCTCGGCGGCGTCGAGCAAGACGCCCCGGTTCTTGGCGTCCGGCGCCCCGATTCTGCGTGCCGACGTCATGCCTTGGCTCCAAACTTCTGCTCGCTGCCTGATTACGGCCTGCTCAACCTGCCGATCGTAGCGTCGGGCGACCCCGCGACCTTGACCACGACATTAGCGCCATGCTAAGCAGGTGCTCAGCACTTTTGCCGATCGCATATCCGGGCGGCATAACAGCCCGCTGCCCTGAAACCACGGGTAAATCCAGCCTTGGGAGGCGCGCGTAGATGACAAACCCTGATTCAACGTACGGTTCCATCGACTTTTTCACCGACCCGTCCCTGGTTCCCGATCCGCACCCCTACTTCGACTACTTGCGCAGCCAAAACCCGGTGCTGCGGCTACCCCACCACAACGTAGTCGCGGTCACCGGCTGGGAAGAGGCCAACGCGGTCTACAAGGATCCGGACACCTTCTCCAACTGTGTCGCGCTCGGCGGGCCGTTCCCGCCGCTGCCATTCGAAGTCGACAGTGACGACCTCGGTCCGCTGATCGAAGCGCACCGCAGTCAGTTCCCGATGAACGAGCACATGGTCACCATGGATCCACCGGACCACACTCGCGCGCGCTCGATCCTGAGCCGGTTGCTCACACCGAGCCGCTTGAAGGAG
>DATJOR010000293.1:0-38897 GCA_035506875.1 Mycobacterium sp. | reverse complement strand
GACAGTGGTGGTCGGCGCCTCGAGTGGTCTTGGGCGTTGCATTGGTGTCGGTCTCGCGCAGCGTGGCGCTCAGGTCGCGTTGCTCGCCCGTCGTCGCGCGCGTATCGAGGCGGCTGCGAAGGAGGCGGGTTCGGACGCGGTTGCCATCGAATGCGATGTCACCGATGAGGGATCGTGTCGATCGGCCATCAACGAAGCCGCCGATGCGCTCGGCGGTATCGACAACCTGATCTACACGCCCGCGATCGGGCCACTTGTTCGGATGGTCGACACCGATGCGGACACGTGGCGGCGGGTCTTCGACACCAATGTGATCGGTGCGGCGCTGGTGACGGCGGCGGCGGTGCCGCATTTGACGACCTCGGCGGGCAAGGCGGTCTACCTCTCTTCCGACGCAGGCCCGTTCGGACCGCCCTGGCCGGGGCTCGGCGCCTACGGCGTCAGCAAGGCGGCGCTCGAGCAGCTTGTCGAGGCCTGGCGATCGGAACACCCCGACATCGGCTTCACGTGCCTGATCGTGGGGGAGTGCGGTGGCGGCGAGGGTGACGCCGCGACGGGAATGAACGTCGGATGGGATATGGACCTCGCCATGAAGGCTGTTCCGCTGTGGTCATCGCGTGGCTGTATGCCGGGCAAGTTGATGCCGATCGACGACCTCGTCGACGTGGTGGACACGATCCTGCGTGTGAATGCGTCGACGTCGATGCCGGTGGTGGTTGCCCGAGGGGCGCCCGCCGCCCCGGTAGCGTTTCCGGATCCCAGCTAGTCGCAGTGCCGCTGTCCTTTACAGTTGCGCTGATAACGACGAGCGAAGGAGACGCCGGATGGCGTGGTTCCTGGCCCTCCAGGGCCCCTCCCAGACACCCCACCAGTCATTGGTTTACGAACTTCAGGACGCGGTGGATGTGGACAAGATCGCGGCAGAGCTGGTCAGCTCGGCGACGCTGGATCGGGTGGTGCCTATTCCGGTGGTGCTGACGGCTAATAAGCGTCGACACCAGAAGGTGACGCTGTATGTCCGGCCCGCGGCATGGGGCGTGTGGGCGTTTTATGAGCTGTCCGAGGAAGACCGCAAACAGATGCTGAAGGACAACCCGGTGATCAACGCGTTGGCCCAGGCGCAGCAGCGCGGAAAGGGCAACGCGGCGGGACAACGGGGACCGGTGACGGTGCAAGTCAATCCGCTCACGGGCCAGGTAGGACCCGCCAACCCCAGCTAGCCGCCGCAGCGCGTGGCGCTATGCGGTGTTTTCGCCAGTCGCCAAGTCGTCGTTGTCGTCTGATGCGGCCCCGAGCGTGCTCAGCATTGCGACCGCCGCGCGCCGCCAGGTGAACATCTCGGCGCGACTCCGTGCGCAGGCACGCCGGTGGTCTTCGGGCCGGCTGACGACAGCGCTGACCGCTTGTGCGATCGCCGCGGGGTCGTTGTCGGCCATCGCGCCGCTGTCTGGGGTGATGATTTCGCTGAGCGCCGAGGTGCGGGAAACCACAGCCGGTGTGCCGCACGCCAGCGATTCCAGCGCAGCCAGCCCAAAGGTTTCGTGCGGTCCCGGTGCAAGTGCCACGTCAGCTGACGCCAGCAACGCGGCGACGGCGTGGCGATCGGAAATGAAACCGGTGAAATCGATCGGCAGTCGAGCGGCCTGCCGCTGCAGCCTGGCCCGCAATGGGCCGTCGCCCACGACGACCAAACGGGCTTCGATACCCGCGGCACACAATTCGGCGACCGCGTCGATGCTGCGGTCAGCCCGCTTTTCCACCGAGAGACGGCCGCAGTGCACCAGCAGGATCTGCGACGGCGTCGCCCATCGCTGACGCACCAGGGCCGAGCGCCGGCACGGATGAAAGGTCTCCAGGTCAACGCCCAGTGGGACGGTGACGGTATTCGTCGCGCCGATGCGATCGAACTCTTCGCGCGCAAACCCCGTGGTGCATACCACGGTGTCGTAGTTGGCGGCCGTGCGGCGGTTGGCGAAGTCAGCGAAGGCTCTCGCGGTTCGGCGCGGAAGTACTTGGCCCGCAAGGCGATCAAGGCGCTCATGAGAAATCATCACGGTGGTGGCGCCGTGTTCACGTCCCCAGCGGCCCAGTGACCGCAGTGTGAGCCGGTCAGACACTTCTAAGGTGTCCGGCCCGAGCGCTTCCAGCAGTGCCCGTACCGGCCCCGGCAGCACCGCACGATAGCCGCCGGTGAATGGAATTAGCCTGGCGGGCACGGTAATTCGCATCACACCAGTAGGCAGCTGGGTCTGCTCAGCATGCCGACCCGGGACAATCAGAAAAACCTCGTGGCCCGCAGCGCTGTATTCCGCGCCCAGCCTGTCCACGGCGGTGCGAAGGCCGCCGGAGCGGGGTCCGTAGAAATTGGCGACCTGAACGACACGCATACAGCCAGCAGAACTGCTGCTTGTGTGCGGTCAACGATCTGACATCGACGGTTGGCTGAACAAGCCATGAACTCCACGGGTCGGAGAGGCCGACGAGGGCACTCACTGCGTGGGTCGGAGGCGGAAAAGCCTGATCTCGCGTGGCGCGCAGCTCGCGCGGTACCGTTCGTAGCCGGCGTAGAAGTCGGTAGCCGTGGCCCACGCCGAGGCGCGGGCATCGCCGGTGAGCAGTTCGGCGCGATACTTCGCCGGCGGACCCATGAACTCGATCGTGCATTCGGGGTGGGCCAGCAGGTTGGCGCTCCAGGCCGGATGCTTTGGGCGTCCGTAGTTGGACCCGATCGCGAGCAGCCCGTCGGAGTTGTTGATCAACGTCAGCGGATGTGTGCGCGCCGACCCCGACTTCGCACCCGTCGTCGTGACCAGCCCCACCCTGCCGATTCCGATGGAGCTCAGCCGGCCGCGTGTCGGGGGAATCAGCACCTTGTCGATACGCGGGGCGACGTGCAGCAGGAAGTGGTATCCGATCGGACTCATCAGGGCGCGCTCCATCAACGCCTCGTCGAACCGCAGCCGCCGACCGCGAATTGGGCTTTCCCGCCGCAAGGTCACGCGTCGACGGTACCCAACGCGTGCTATGCCCATGAGCCGTTTGACGATTCGCTGGCGTTACACATTTCGGCGCCTCTGTATTTCGCAAATCGTCGTAGCCCTATTTGGATTCACTGAGCGGAGTCTAAAATTGGGCTAATTCCTTGACTTTAACTGCCAAAGCTCGCGGTAGGGTGGAAACGCGAGCCGACCGGCAACGCCGCAGGGCTAACGCGTCGTGGTGACCGGTTGGCGGGCCACCGCGGAAATGGGGACGACGAACGATGCGCCATTTAGCGGCCACAGTTGCCGTCGTCGGGATCTGCATTCTCGGTGCGGGCTGCGGCGGCGGTAGCAACCATTCCAGTGTCAAATCCACTACGACCACGTCGCTCATTCCGCGTCCCGTTGTTGAGCGCGAGCTTGATGCGTTGCTGCTCACCCCCGAGCAGATCAGCCCGGTGATGGGGGCCAAAGACATGGCGATCACCAGAAGGCACGACGCCATGTCCGACGACAGCGCGACCATGAAGCCCGAGGAATGCCTGGCTATCGACGGTGCGGCACAGGCGCGGGTCTACGCGAACAGCGGCTTCACCGCCGTGCGTGACCAAGCACTCAACGATGGTGACAACTTCACGCACTACGCCGAGCAGGCAGTGGTGCTATTTCCCACCGTCAAACTGGCCCGCGCCTTCTTGATCGCCTCGGCTCTGCGCTGGCCGGCCTGCCATGGGTACACCCACATCCAGTCCCGAACAGAGTGGACGGTTGGGCCGATTTCGGACACCAACGGCGCACTGAGCGTGATTGCAACGCAACAGGAAGCAAGGGCCGGCGGTTGGGCCTGCGGTCGAGCGCTGGCGCTCAAGAACAATGTCATCATCGACGTCAACACCTGCAGCCCCGACCCGAAGAACTCGGCCGTTGCTATCGCCAACTTGATCGCCGTCAAAGTGCCGATGCGTTAAGGACTTTTGCGTCGTCACTCGGTGTCGGCCGGATCGAGAAGCCGCACTTCCTCGAGATCCAGCACCGACTGCACCTCGCGCAGCACGATGTCGTCAATGCGATTTTGGTCGCGCAGCTCGATGATGGCTGCGCGCTTGTGTTCCAGGACGCCAAGGCGAACACGTCGAAGCAGGTCGCTTCGCTCGGTCACCTCATTCGAACCCTCGGCGTCGCCGCCGGCTTCGACGAGGGCCGCGTGTTCTTCGTACTCCTTTCGCAGGCGCCTCAATAGGTCCTCGCTCAAACCGAATTCAGCGGCGACCACCGGCAGGGCTTCAAGAGCGGCCGAAGAGCCCCGACAGCGGGCCAGTTGCACTTCTTCTGCGTGGCTTGCGTCTTCGGGCATCCGGGCCCAGCGGACAACGTCGGACAGCGTGCTGCCTTGGATCAGGACGGTCACCAGAATCACGACGCAGACGACAAAGACGATGAGGTTGCGATCCGGAAACGGGGCACCGGTGTGCGTGGTTAGTGGGACGGCCAACGCGGCGGCGAGCGACACCGCGCCGCGGAAACCTGCCCAGTTGGATACCATCCGCTGGCGCCAAGTGACACGACGGGTGCGCTGCACCGCGCGCCGGTCCACCGTGCGAAGCAAAACGGTGACGGCTTCGTTGCAGGCAAACCGACTGATGATGATGACGCCGGTGACGGCAAGCGCCAGCAATGCCGCGTGGCCAAGCCCGCCGTCCACGCCGGCGATGCCGCGCACCGCGTGCGGCATTTGGGTGCCGACGAACACCCATAGCGAGCCGTTGATCAGGAACGTCGCGAGATCCCAGAACGCGAACGTCTGCAGGCGGGAACGGGCCCGGGTCACGCGCGGCGTGGCGTAGGCGAGCACCAGGGCACACACCAGCACCGCGACGACTCCACTGGAATGAACTGTCTGCGCGAGCAAAAACGCGGCGAATGGCGTGAGCAGGCTCAGCGCGCCTTCCTCCTGCGGCGCGTCGATTCGGCGGCGGATCTGTGTCACCGCGAGCCCGACCAGCAGCCCGGCGCAGATGCCGCCCACGTAGGAACCGACGAAGCGGGCCGTCAACGCGGCCGGGCTGACCGGGTGACCGCCGACCGCGACGGAGACAGCCACCCCGAACAGCACCAGCGCGGTTCCGTCGTTGATGATGCTTTCCGCCTTCAAAACGGTCACTGTCCGGCGTGGTAGCTGTTTGGCGAGCCCGGCAACCGCGGCGGCGTCGGTCGGGGAAAGCACGGCACCGAGGACCGACGCTGCGTGCGATTCCATGCCGAGCGCCCGTGCGGTCCAGGAGACTGCCAGCGCCGTGACTATGACCAGGCCGACGCTGAGAAAAACGATGACCCGCACATTGGCGCGGATCTCGCGAAAGCTGGTGTTCAGGCCCTCCCAGTAGAGGATTGCCGGCAAGAACAGCAGCAGCACGATCTCCCCGTCGAGCTGAACGCCGCCGACCTGAGGAATCAAACCCAACAGTGCGCCCAGCACGATCAGCAACACTGGGGGACCCACGCGATAACGCCGGCCGATGACTGTCCCCACGACCACGGTGGCGAACAGCGCGACGATCACGACAAGCGCAAACACCAGCACATCATCCTGTACGAGCGGGGCGGGATCGGATTGCGGGTCAGGCCCGGATGGGAATGCGCAGCTCGTCCAGGAGCTGGCGTACGCGGCGTTCGATCTCGTCGCGGATTGGCCGGATCGCGGCCACGTCTTTGCCGGCCGGATCGTCGAGGGCCCACTCCTCGTGTCGACGGCCGTGGGCGGCGGGGCCGACATCACCGCAACCCATGCCGACGATCACGTCGGCGGCCTGGACGATCTCACCGGTCCACGGTTTGGGGTATTCGCCGGAGATATCGATGCCGCGCTCGGCCATGGCGGCGATGGCCGCGGGGTTGATCCTGTCTTCGGGCTCGGAGCCACCCGACCACACCACCGCGCCACCGCCGGCGAAGTGGTTGAAAAAGCCCATGGCCATTTGTGATCGACCCGCGTTGTGGTTGCACAGGAACAACACGACCAGCTGGCAATAATTCGACGCCCCAGCGACTTTCGCCACCGCATGCAGTCGCTGCCGGGCAAACCGCTCGGCCAGCAGTGGCAAGAAGTCGCGCACGGTCGCGTGGGCTGCCAACGTCTCGTACGACGATTCAACCAGCCACTCAACGGTTTGCGCCTCCAAGTCACCGGCGAACTCGCTGTGCAATCGCTGTACGGCCGTCTTGAGCGCGCGCCGTTCGTCGATCGAGAGCTCGATCTTCAGGACGGAATCGCTACGCGCGTGGTACTTCATCGCGTTCATCGTCACCGCAGCGTAACCACAAGTCAATGACCGGTGTTGTGTACCAAGACGATCACAGCTGCATACCGATCGCGACGGGCATCTGGCGCGGCCGGTTGCGTGCGCAAATCATGGATCACGCTCGCGAAACATCCACATCGGCACGACTCGCTATGCGGGCGATCGGACATTCGCATGCTCGACAGGAGGTACGCACAGCATGACGGTGGAAGCGCACGGTGGTCGCATCCTCGATACCGCGAAAGGCATTCTCATCGGCCTTCGCCGGTGTCCTTCGGAGTCAGCATTTCATGAGCTGATCAGCGCGGCACAACGGCACAAGATGCCGGTGTTCGCAATGGCTTGGGCGCTGGTGCATCTCGCGAACGGCGGTGACCAGTCAGCGCAGACTTCCACCGACGCGGAGTTGGCGGCTCGTGACGAATGGGGCGAACTCTTCGCCGACGCGGCCCTGACGGGTAGTCACCGTCGAGCAGAACTGGTCAGAGGCTGACCGTCGGCTGCATGTAGCAGACAGATGACGGTACTCGGGGTGGGATTGTCAGCGGTTCGGTCCTGGTTGGAGTCGATCAGATAGGTCACCGCGAACGAGCTGCCGTCAACGGATTGCCCGGTGTATTGCGAAAACCCAGATGCACATTCCCGGTTGGCGACATCAGCGACAGCGGCATTGACCGCCAGCGGGCCGCGAAGATAGACCTCCGCGGCATGCGTCGTCGCGCAGTCGACAACGGTGACAGTGACCACGCTGGGGTCATCCGATGGAAGTTCAGCCAGACAATCGCCGACCTGCAAGTCAATCCACTTCTCGCTGCGAGGATTTCGCGTCGTCGGCGGGGCGACCACGGTCGCCGTGGTGAGTACCGTTGTCGGTGTCTGGCTCGTCGGCTGGTTTGGTTTGAGATCGGTGGTGCCGCAAGCTGAAAGCAGAATAACCGCAACTAACGAACCGGCGAAGACCAATCCCGCTTTCATGTCGTGCCGGGTTTCGCCGCTCGTTAGAGATGGCTCACGGCGTAATTCGCTGCCTGGTCGACCATTCCGTCGTCGGCGTAGGCGGCATGTGCGGACCAGCCGCCTCCTTCCGAGCAGACCGGATCGCCGACGGCGCACAATTCCAGTGTCTTGGGCTGATACAGCGGGCCGTTGACGACGGGCGGCGCGCCGACGGTATCAGTGAACCTATGTGACGGCGTTCCGAAAAGGGTCACCGCTGCAACATGATTGGCCAACGCTAATAACGCACGAGCGTGAACGGGTACGACACCGTCCCACCGGGTGCGCCTCCGCAGCCGGCATTGAACGTGGAGTCCACCGAGCCGTTCAGGGTCATCCCATTCGCCGCATCCCAGGTATACGTGTCGTGCGACGGCAGGAAGTAGACGGTGCAGCGCACCCCGTCGGGCACGTCGACGACCATGGTGTAGCGACCGCCGACCAGGTGTGCGTCTGCGTCCCACGGCTCCGCTTGCCCATTGGGTCTCGGCAGACCCTGCACGTGGACGCAGTCCGGTGCCTGGACCTGGCAAGGTCTGACCTCCCAGAGCCAGGAGTGCCCCGGATCCCGCGTGGTTTCGACCTCGTAGTTGCCGATCAACATCCCGGCTGCGGCACTCGGCGCGAGGGCTATGGCCGCTGAGGCGAGCGCGACACTGACTGCCGCGGTCTTCGGGGTCTGCACGGTTTTTCTCCGTTCCTTGCTCGCTTGCGCTGACTATAAGGCGCTGACGTTGCGCGATGGGGTGGAATCAGCCCGGCGGCGTCCACGCGATCGGCAGCGTCTTGATGCCGTGAATGAACTGGGACAGCAACCGTGCGGGCTCCTCGGTCACGACGACGTCGGGTATCTCGCGGTGCAATTCTTCGAACATCACCCGGATCTCACGTCGAGCGAGGTTGGCGCCCAGGCAGAAGTGCGCGCCGCCGCCGCCGAAGCCGAGGTGCGGATTGGGGTCGCGGGTTACGTCGAACTTCCACGGGTCGGTGAACTTCGACTCGTCGCGATTAGCCGAGCAGTACCACAGGGTCGCCTTGTCACCGGCCGCCATCTTCGTCCCGCGCAGTTCGAAGTCTCGGGTGAGGGTGCGCCGCATATAGATCACCGGCGATGCCCACCGCACAATCTCTTCCACCGCCGCGTGTGACAGGCCGTCGAAGTCGGCCCACCACGTTTGACGTTGCTCGGGGTACCGAGTCAGTGCGAGCAGGCCGTGGCTGATCGCGTTGCGCGTCGTCTCGTTACCGGCGACCGTCAGCAGGATGAAGAACGACGCGACCTCGGCTGAGGTCAGCCGTTCGCCGTCGACGTCGGCCTGCACCAGGCTGGTGGTCAGGTCGTCGCGGGGATTGCTTCGGCGGTCCTCGGCCAGCGCGGCGGCATAGCCGCCGATCTCCATCGAGACACGGGTGAACTCCTCGAAATCGGTGGCCAGGTCGGGGTCGCCGAAGCCGAGGATCACGTTGGTCCAGTGGAAGATTTGTTGATGGTCCTCTTCGGGAATCCCCATCATGTCGCAGATGACCTGCAGCGGCAGCGGCCCGGCCAGCTCGCCTACCGCCTCACCCGTGCCGTCGGGATGAGCGTCGATCATCGACGCAACCAGGCGGTGCGCCCGTTCGTGCACCGACGCTTCGATCCGGGCTACCACCTTGGGCGTGAACGCCCGGCTGACGATCGACCGCAGCCGCTGATGCCGGGGATCATCGAGCACGATCATCGAGCCGAAGAACTCAGCGACTTCCGGTGGTTGATCGCTGATCGTGATATTCGGGCTCGAGCTGAAGATTTCTGGATGACGGCTTGCGTAAAACACGTCATCGTGTGTGGTCAGCGCCCAGTGCCCATCGCCGTGCTCGAAACCCTCCATGATGGGCTCGGGCCAGAACGAAATCGGGGCTTCACGGCGCAGCGTCGCGAACGCTCCGTCGCGCAGATCGTCGTCGAGTCCCCAGAAGTCCCAGTTATCCAGTTCAACATCGGCGAGCGGGACCTCAGGCGGCGCCGTGCCGTTCACGCGAGTCGCAATGCCCATGTCGACCGTCCTCGTTGAGCGGGCCACTGGCGCGAGCCTAACCACCGACGGCCGCTGGTGATACTACGCTTGGCGTATTACGTCGGACGTACTAAGGTTATCGGGTATGGCAGGTCGTTCTCCTTCCGCCCGCAAGCTCGGCAGGCGCAATGACCCGGGTGTGCTGATCCTGACCAGCCTGGCTTCGGGCGCGAAACACGGCTACGCGCTGGCACGCGACATCGAGCGGTTCGCCGGTGTGACGTTGGGCCCCGGAACGCTCTACGGCGCGATCACCGCACTCGAGGAGAACGGCCTGATCGAACCGGCGGGCCAGGACGAGCGGAGGCGCCCGTATCGGTTGACTGCGGCTGGCCGGGCCGAATTGACCGCGGCGGTGCGCAGTCTGGGGGCAATTGCCGCCGAGGGTGCCCGCCGGCTCGGAATTGCATTGCATCCTCCAAGCCCGGGATGGGCGCAGTGAATCCCCGCGACGCCGAGCACGTGCTGCGTTGGTACCCCGCGGCCTGGCGCCGCCGATACGGCGAGGAGTTGATTGCGATGCTGGACGACAGCCATGGCAGCGACAAGCTTCCGCGTCGGGTCCGGACGTCACTGTTCCGATCCGGCCTGATTCAGCGAATTCGTTTGTTGCGCAAGTACTCTCGCACATACATCGGCTACAGTATCGCCTGCGCGATGGTTTGGGCCGTCATTCTGACTTTCGTTTGGATCCGCGCCGGCGAGACCACGTGGCACACCTTTACGGTGTTCTTCGGCGGATGGGCGATCGGCTGGCTGTCGGCGAGCATCGGACGCGTCGTCTACCCGCCACCGAAATCACGCCGACCCGCGGCATAAGGCGTCAGTGTGAGCAGACGGTGCGGGCAGGCACCCCGTTGGCGGTCGCCTGGCTGACCACCTTGCCGTCGATCAGGATTGTGCAGGTGATCGAGCCCGGGCTCTGCGCGCTGAGCACGAACACCCTGGAACCGCTGAAGGTGAACTGCGTCGTCCATGGCAACGGCACGTGTGCCTGCTGTGTTTGGCCCGATTGGCCGCTGTCGGTCTGATACGAGATGTAGTCGGCCATCGGGGCGCTGCCGCTCAGCTGATAGGTCAGCTCGGACTCCGAGTCCGTCGCATTTGCCACGCCGCACATCCCGACGGTGGTAGCAATCGCGGTCAGCGCCGCGAATGACAGTTTGCTAATCATGGTTATCTCCCCGGCGACATGGTGTCATTGCAACCATCTGTGTGGGTCGGTTTTCGCGTGTTTTTCCAAAAGCCAACTCCCGGTAGCGCTGTCGTTGAACTGATGTCAGATAACTGTCGTGGAGCTAGTGATGACTGAAAACCCGGAGGGCGCCCGACGCTGGGGCGTCGGGCGCCTTGACAGGCGCGACGTGCTGCGTGGGGCCGCGGTGGTAGGCGCCTTCCTGGCGGTCGACCTGGGCGCGCTGCTGTACGCGAACAAATGGATCGGTCCCGCGGGATTGACACCGCGGGTCTTCCTCGACGGCTTTGCCAAGGTGTTCGGCCGACACCCGGGGTTCCGCAAGAACCACGCCAAGGGCGTCGGCGTCACCGGCTTCTTCGACAGCAACGGCAACGGCCGCGCGTTGTCGACGGCGGCGGTCTTCGCGCCCGGCCGGACAACCGTGGTCGGGCGCTTCTCATCGGCCGGCGGTAATCCGCACGCGGCCGACGCGTCCTCGACCGCGCGCGGGCTGGGCCTGGCGTTCGGCTTCCCGGGCGGACAGCAATGGCGGATGGCAACGTTGAACCTTCCGGTCTTTCTGGACAATTCACCGCAAGGCTTCTACGACCGGCTGATCGCCTCGGCCGTGGTTCCCGGCACCGGCAAGCCCGATCCGGCGGCGATGGCACGGTTTCTGGCCGCACATCCGGAGACGGCGCGGGCGATGAGCATCGTCAAGCGGCATCCGCCGACCCCCGGCTTCGCCGACAGCGTCTACAGCGGATTGAACGCCTTCTACTTCGTCAACCGATCGGGCGCGCGGACACCGGTGCGCTGGTCGCTGACCCCGCTGCAGAAGGCGCTGCCACCGTCGCCGGGGCCGAATGCGTTGTTCGATGCGTTGGAGCGGCAGTTGCGGGCCGGCCCGCTGCGCTGGCGTCTGGTGCTGACCGTCGGCGAGGCGACCGATCCGACGAACGACGCGACGCTGCCCTGGCCCGCCGATCGCCGCACCGTCGACGCCGGGACGCTCACGCTCGACGCGGTCCAAGCCGACGCGGCGGGTACCGCGCGGGACATCAACTTCGATCCGCTGGTGCTGCCGGCCGGCATCGAGCCGTCCGACGATCCGCTGCTCAGCGCCCGATCGGCGGTCTACGCCGCGTCCTATCGACGTCGCACCGGGGAGACCGCGCTATGACCGCCATGCCCGAACCCGGCAGGTATACGGCGTTGAGCCGGGCGCTGCACTGGTTGACGGCCGCGCTGGTGTTCTGCGCGCTGTTCATCGGGTTCGTGATGGTCAACTCGATAAGCGAATACGCGACGCTGATCATGATCCATAAGACGCTGGGCGTGACCATCCTGCTGGTGGTGCTGGTGCGTGTGGTCAACAGGTTGACCCATCGCGCTCCGCCGCTACCGACCACGGTCGGTGCGCTGGAACGCAAGATCGTTGTGGCGTCCGAAGTGTCGCTGTATGCGCTGCTCGTGCTGCAGCCGCTGATCGGCTGGGCGATGCTTTCGGCCGCCGGGGGACCGGTCCTGGTGTTCGGTTCACTTCGGCTCCCGCGCATCGCGCCATTCGACGCGCAGCTGTTTTGGGTGTTACGGCAAGCTCATTCGGTAGTCGCATATGCGTTGATGGCCGCTATCGCCGCGCACGTTTCGGCGATTCTGCTGCACACGTTGACGTTGCGCGACCGGATGATCGAGCGGATGACATTCCGGTTTCGGCCGAAGGACAGCCGCGCCCGCCTAGGGTGAACCGGGGGTGGTCGATCGGAAGGTGGCGTGTGGCTAAACGGGTTGTGATTTGGGGTACGGGTTTCGTCGGCAGGATGGTGATCGCCGAAATCGTCAAACATCCCTTGTTCGAGTTGGTCGGCGTGGGCGTCAGCAACCCGGAGAAAGTCGGTCGCGACGTCGGCGAGATCTGCGGGCTGCCGGAAGTCGGCATCACCGCCACCGACGACGTCGACGCGCTGATCGCGCTCAAACCCGATGCGTTGGTTCATTACGGCCCGACGGCAGCGCATGCCGACGACAACATCGCCCTGATGACGCGGTTCCTGCGGGCGGGCATCGACGTGTGCTCGACCGCGATGACGCCCTGGGTCTGGCCGACCATGCACCTCAACCCGCCGCAGTGGATTCAACCGATCACCGAGGCGTGCGAGTTGGGCGAATCGTCCTGCTTCACCACCGGCATCGACCCCGGCTTCGCCAACGACCTATTCCCGATGACGCTGATGGGCCTGTGTTCGGAGGTGCGCACGGTGCGGGCATCCGAGCTGCTGGATTACACCAACTACGAAGGCGACTACGAGGTGGAGATGGGCATCGGACGCGAGCCCGAGTTCCGCCCGATGCTGGAAAACCAGGACGTGCTGGTCTTCGCGTGGGGCGGCACCGTGCCGATGATCGCGCACGCCGCCGGGATCATGCTCGATGAGATCACCACCACGTGGGACAAGTGGGTGACCCCCAACGAGCGCAAGACGGCCAAGGGCGTCATCCCGGCCGGACATGTGGCTGCGGTCCGGTTCACCATCAACGGGATCTACCAGGGCCAGACCCGCATCCAGCTCGAGCATGTCAACCGCATCGGCCTTGACGCCGCACCTGACTGGCCGGCGGGCACCAAAGACGACGTCTATCGAGTCGACATCGAGGGCACGCCGAGCATCTCCCAGGAGACAGCGTTTCGGTTCACCGACGGCTCCGGCCGCGACGCAGCCGCGGCCGGTTGTCTGGCCACCGGGATGCGTGCGCTCAACGCGGTACCGGCCGTCAACGATCTTCCACCGGGCTGGGTCACCCCGCTCGATCTGCCGCTGATCGCGGGGGTCGGCACGATTCGATAGCAGGCCGGGCCGTTAAATTGGTGGCCGATGCGCGCGGATTGGACGATATGGCTGACGTAGAACGGTCGGCGTTAGGCCTCTCGATTGGGGCTACCAACTTGGCGGCGGTGACCGCCGAGCGGTCAGTGACCCGTAAATCGGTGCTGACCTTGTATCGGCAGCGTCCACCCGAAGTCGGTGTGCCATCGGAAAACCCGAAGCTCAACGAGCCGGGACTGGTGATCAGCGACTTCGTCGACCGAGTGGGCGACCCGGACGGCATTGTGGTGGCCGACGGCACGACGCACCGCAGCGAGACATTGGTCGCCGACGCGCTGCGCGCACTGGCCTACACCGCGACAGAGGGACGGGGACTGCCGGATTCGGTCGCGGTCACCCACCCCACGCACTGGGGACCGACGGCGGTCGACTCGGTGCGGGTGGCATTGGGTCGGGTAGCGGAGTGGTCGCGTGGGCAAGTGACGCTGTTACCCGATTCGCCTGCAGCGCTGACGGCGCTGCAGGCGAATCCGGGGGTGCCGAACCGCGGAATCATCGCGGTGTGCGACTTCGGCGGCACCGGAACCACCGTCACCCTGCACGACGCCGGCGACGGCTACCGGGCGATCGGTTCTGCCGTGCGGCACCGGGAGTTCTCCGGGGACCTGATCGACCAGGCGCTGCTGACCCACGTCGTCGCCGAACTGTCGTCGGCCGGATCATTCGATACGTCGGCGACCTCGGCGATCGGTTCGCTGACTCGGCTGCGGGGTGCTTGCCGACACGCCAAAGAAGAGCTCTCGTCGGCCATCGCGACGACGCTGACCGCCGACGTGCCGGGATATCGTGGCGACATCCGGATCACCCGGGACGAACTGGACGAGGCGATCCGCCAGCCGTTGGACGGATTCATCGCAGTCGTCCATGAAACATTGGGGCGCAACGGGATTCGCGTAGAAGATCTGACGGCGCTGGCCTTGGTGGGCGGGGGCGCCAGCATCCCCACGGTCACCACCACCTTGGCCGAACAGCTCGGAGCGCCTATCGTCACCGCCCCGCGACCGCAGCTGACCGCCGCTATGGGCGCGGCGTTGCGGGCCGCGCGTGGCCCGGCCGACGGCGAGACAGCGTTGGCGCCGACGGCAGCGGGAACGATCGCCGATGCCACCACGAGGTCCGATATTCCAGTGCAGCCCGCCCCGGCACCGGCGCTGGCCTGGTCGGAGACCGACGACGACTCCGGCATCGTGCCGCTCCGTCCCGGTGAGTACCCCGAACAAAGCAGCACCGCCGGGCTGGCGGCCCCGGTGCCGCAGGCGAGTTTGGGCCGCGACTCACAACCGGTCGCGAACCGCCTGGTCGCCGACGCCTGGTATCGCCGGCCGACGGTGGTCATGGTCGCCACCGCACTCGCGGTGCTGGCCCTCGGCGCCGCCATCATGATCACCCTGCGTCACACCTCCGGCGGCGCGCCGACCGCACCGGCACCCGGCGTGAGCAACGCACCCGCAACCTCTAACGAAAGCCCTGGGGACACTCAGGGCCCGTCGACCAACCCGCCGTCGTCGACCGCGTCCGACACCGGGACACCGTCGTCGACCGCGTCGGACACCGGGACGCCGTCGTCGACAACCTCCGAAGCACCGACCACAACGACCACCACAACAGAAGCTCCCTCGACAACGAGCTCAGCGCCACCCACCACGACAACATCAGCGCCACCCACCACGACAACAGAGGGGCCGGAAGGACCCGGGTTTCCGCGATTCCCCAGAGGGCCGCGAGGCTACCCTGATCCGGGACGGGGTTACCGGTAACCCGCGATCAGGCTTTTTCGGCTTTTTCGGCGTGTTGTTCTGACTCGCCTTTGGCGTCTTCTTGCTCTTTCTCTTCCTGCTTTTCCTTGCCGAACTTCGGGTTCCCGTCGTCGTCAAGCCACTCGTTGATCGCGACGCCGGTGATGGTCCCATCAGTACCGGGCAACACCGCCGTCGTCCGATCGTCGTCGTAGGCTTCCCGCATCTTGCGAACTTCTTCCTTGCCCTCGTCGCTGAGTTCGGGGGGTTCGGATGAGGTCTCTTGCTCTGTGTCTTCGTCTTTGTGGGTATCTTCGCTGCTGGTTTGGTCGTTATCGTTTGCGCTCATTTAGACCTTTCCGTCCTGCCGAGACTTTCGCCTGCCGACGGCACTAACCTGGGACGACTACCCGTTGTGGATTGGTCCAAACTGCGGGCCGCGGGACTCAGCTCGGATTCTGGTAGTTGACCCCGGTTAATCGCTCGGAGATCTCCCACAGCCGCCGACAGTCGGCATCGTCGCGCGCCCGCGCGGGCACCTTGGCCTCTGTCACCCCGCCGCCGGCGGCCTCGTAGATGCCGTGCGGACCATAGAAAGCACCGCCCTCGGCCTGCGGGGAGGTCGCCGCGTACAGCGCCGGAAGGATCCCTTCGTCGATCTCCTGCCACAGAAACGGTGTCAGGCGCCACGACAGTGTGTAGAGCCGCTCCATCGTCGATGGTTTGGCGCGGCCGCGCGACGGACCACTTCGCTGCAGGTTGGTTTTGGTCAAGCCGGGGTGGGCGGCGTTGGAAACGATGCCCCAGCCGGCCTGTTTGCTGCGGCGGTCCAACTCGCGGGCGAACATCAGCACGGCCAGCTTCGATTGCCCGTAGGCCTGCATCGGCGAATACGACTTCTCGAATTGCGGGTCGTCGAAGTGGATACGGCCGCTTTGACGCGCGGCCAGGCTGCTCAGCGATACCACCCGCGGGTGCTCGGCCGCGCGCAACAGCGGCAGCAGGTGTGCGGTCAGCGCAAAATGCCCGAGATGATTGCTGCCGAACTGCAATTCGAACCCGTCGGCGGTGGTGTCGCGTTGCGGCGGCGTCATCACACCGGCGTTGTTGATCAGTATGTCGATCGGGCGGCCGTCGGCGTTGAGTTCCTCACCCAGGGCGGCGACGCTGGCCAGCGACGCCAGGTCGAGCGGTTTGATAGTCAGCTTTGCGTTCGGCACCGTCGCGCGGATCTCGTCGATCGCGGCCTCACCCTTGGCGCGGTTGCGGATCGCCATGACCACCTCAGCCCCGGCTGCGGACAGCCGACGGGCCAAGCCGAATCCCAGGCCGCTGTTGGATCCGGTAACGACGGCCAGTCGTCCGGACAGGTCGGGCACAGTGGCGACGAGATTGGGGGCCATCAGCATCACTCCTTGTTTTGGCTCGCACCGCTTCGCTCACGGTGTCACACTGCGTCAATGACTAGCAGGCGGCTCGCAAAAATTTCGCTGGCACTCGCCATCGTGCTGATGGTCGGCGGGATCGTCGGCTTCGTTGGCAGCCTGACGCTCAATGCTTTCGTGCTGGACAAATTCAACGCCTACGGCGAGGTACCGATCCCGGGCTCGGCCATCATTCATCTGCCGGACGGCGAGGCCACTGTCAGCTTTCACACCGTGACCGTCGGCAGCGTGTCCGGAGGTGGTCTGCCGGTGCCGCAGCTTGGGGTCGATATCGACCCGCCGCCAGGCGTTGCCCAACCGAAATTGACTGAAAACTACGGCGGGACAACGTCGGTCAACAATGACGCCCATCGGCGGGTGTGGCTGATGCAGGTTCCCGCCGAGGGCGACTACAAAATCACCACCGAAGGACAAGTCAATGGGTTCATCAGTCCCCAGTTGGCGTTCGGGCACGGCGGCACCAGCTCATCCGGCAACCTGGTGTGGATATTTGTTGGTCTCTTCGTTGTTGGCCTGATCGGCACGATCGGGGCGCCGATCTGGCTGGCTCGCACCCGAACTGCGAACTTGACGGCCTGGCAGCCCAGCCCGATCGATCTGGGGGCGCCGGTCGCCGCGCCGGAAGGATCCCTTGCTACGTACGCGCCCAACGATGAGGGCGTCAAACTGGAGCAGCTCAAAACGCTGTCGTCGCTGCGGGCTTCCGGCGCGTTGACCGAAGCGGAGTTCGAGGCCGAGAAACGCAGAATCCTCGACGGCCGCTAGTGGCTCTTTAGTGCCCCCGGGCGGCCCATTCGTCGTAGTGCACGATTTCGTCGCCGATGCTGGTGGTGTCACCGTGGCCGGTGTAGACGACGGTGTCGCCGGGAAGCTTGCCGAGGCGGCCGGAGATCGACTGCAAAATAGTGGGGAAGTCGGAGAACGAGCGCCCGGTTGCGCCGGGTCCACCGGAAAACAGGGTGTCCCCGCTGAACACCGCACCCAGTTCGGGCGCGTACCAGCAGACCGACCCCGGGGAGTGACCGGGGGTGTGCAGCGCCCGCAGCTCGATGCTGGCGACACTCAGCGTGTCGCCGTCGGACACCGTGCGAAAGTCTTTGTCCGGGTGCGTCATCCGCCAAAGCATGTCATCGCCGGGATGTAAAAGTACTGGCGCGTCGAGTGTCTCGCCGAGTTCGGGTGCCACCGTCACATGATCGTTGTGACCATGCGTGCATACCACCGCGATCACGTTACGCCCGCCGACGGCCGCCACAATGGGCTCCGCGGTGTGCGCGGCGTCGAAGACCACGACATCGGAATCGTCGCCGACGACCCAGATATTGTTGTCGACTTCCCAACTGCCACCGTCGAGTTCGAATGTCCCGTGGGTGACAATACGCTCAATGGCTGCCATCACAGCATCACCACCGAGCGCAGCACCTTGCCGTCATGCATCTTGTGGAAAGCCTCTTCGATATCACCGATGCCGATGCGTTCGGAGACGAACTTCTCCAGTGGCAACCGACCCTGCAGGTACAGGTCGATCAAGGTGGGGAAGTCGCGTTCCGGTAGGCAATCGCCGTACCACGACGACTTCAGCGAGCCGCCGTGCGAGAAAAAGTCCACCAACGGCATTTCCAGCCGCATGTCGGGAGTCGGAACACCAACCAGCACAACGGTTCCCGCCAGGTCACGCGCGTAGAATGCCTGCTTCCAGGTTTCTGGTCGACCGACGGCGTCGATGACCACGTTGGCGCCGAAGCCATCGGTGAGATCCTGGATCGTCTTGACCGCATCGAGGTCGCGGGCGTTGATGGTGTGGGTGGCACCGAACTTACGCGCCCAGTCCAGTTTGGTGTTGTCGGTGTCGACGGCGATGATCCGCTTTGCGCCGACCAGCGCCGCCCCGGCGATCGCCGCGTCGCCGACGCCGCCGCAGCCGATCACCGCCACCGTGTCGTCGCGGGTGACCGCACCGGTGTTGATCGCGGCGCCCAGACCCGCCATCACGCCGCAGCCGAGCAGACCCGCGGCGGCGGGGTCGGCGGCGGGATCGACCTTGGTGCACTGCCCGGCGGCCACCAACGTCTTATCGGCGAACGCCCCGATGCCCAGTGCCGGGGTCAGTTCCGTGCCGTCGGTCAGCGTCATCTTCTGCTCGGCATTGAAGGTGTCGAAACACAGTTGGGGGCGGCCGCGTTTGCACGCGCGGCACTGGCCGCATACGGCGCGCCAGTTCAGGATCACGAAATCACCCGGCTCGACCGCGGTCACGCCCGGCCCGACCGCTTCCACCGTGCCGGCGGCCTCGTGACCGAGCAGGAATGGATATTCGTCGTTGATGCCGCCCTCGCGGTAGGTGAGGTCGGTATGGCAGACGCCGCAGGCGATGACGTCGACCACAACCTCACCTGGTCCGGGGTCGGGGATGACGACGTCCACCAATTCGACTGGTTCGCCCTTGTTTCGTGAAATCACGCCGCGCACTGTCTGGCTCATGACTTTTAACCTAGCGCTTGGTCGGTAGGCTTCTGCGCGATGCCCGCCCTTGACTCCCTCGACGAATGGCCGGTTTCGGCCGCGGCCGCCGCGGTGGTCGGAACTTCGGGAGTGCTGGCCAGCCACGGCGACACCGAGCGGCAGTTCGCGCTGGCTTCGGTGACCAAGCTCCTGGTGGCGCGGGCCGCTCAGGTCGCGATCGAAGAAGGCGCCGTCGACCTGGAGACCGCGGCCGGACCGCCCGGGTCGACGGTCCGGCATCTGCTGGCCCACGCCTCGGGGTTGGCGATGCATTCCGACCAGACGTTGGCCAAACCGGGCACGCGTCGTATCTACTCCAACTACGGCTTTGGGGTGTTGGCCGCGACAGTGCAGCGGGCGGCCGGGATCGAGTTCAGTCGCTACCTGGCCGAGGCGGTGTTCGAACCGCTGGGCATGACCGCCACCCGGCTCGACGGTGGGGCGCAGGCCGCCGGTTTCGGGGCGACGTCGACGGTCGCGGATTTGGCGGCCTTCGCCGGTGACCTGCTGACTCCGACGACGGTGTCGGCGCAGATGCACGCCGACGCGACCACTGTGCAGTTTCCCGGCCTGAACGGGGTGTTGCCCGGATACGGCCAGCAACGGCCCAACGACTGGGGCCTGGGCTTCGAGATCAAAGACGCCAAGTCGCCGCACTGGACCGGCGCGAAAAACTCGGCGGCCAGCTACGGTCATTTCGGCCAATCAGGCACGCTGATCTGGGCAGATCCGCACGCGAAGCTGGCGCTGGTGGTGCTCACGGACCGCGATTTCGGGGACTGGGCGCTGCCGCTGTGGCCGGCGCTCTCGGACCGCGTTTTGGCCGCGTATAACTCGGACTAGCGCAACATGGGCCTCACAGGGCACAATAGACACGCAAGACACATAAATCGTTACCTGCTCGTCGGTTCATCAGGTCGTTGGGGAAGACGTCCCTCGTGGAGCCGAAGGAGCAACAGATGCGTGCGTCGAACCAGTTCGCCGACGTGACGACCGGTGTGGTGTATGTCCATGCCTCGCCCGCTGCGGTGTGTCCGCATGTCGAGTGGGCGTTGTCGTCAACGCTGGCCGCCACCCCCAATTTGAAGTGGACCCCGCAACCGGCGATGCCCGGGCAGTTGCGCGCGGTGACCAACTGGGTCGGTCCGGTGGGCACCGGCGCCCGGCTGGCAAATGCCTTGCGTTCCTGGTCGGTGCTGCGTTTCGAGGTCACCGAAGATCCCAGTCCCGGTGTCGACGGGCAGCGGTTCAGTCACACCCCCCAGCTGGGACTGTGGAGCGGAACGATGAGCGCCAACGGCGACGTAATGGTCGGCGAGATGCGGCTGCGGGCGATGATGGCCGACGGCGCCGACGCGCTCGCCGCCGAGCTGGATTCGGCGTTGGGTACCGCCTGGGATGAGGCGCTCGAGGCGTATCGCGACGGCGGCGACGGCGCCGAGGTGTCCTGGCTCAGCCGTGGGGTCGGGTAGGCCGCAAGACCTTCAGCGCGCCGGCTACCGCCGAGATCTCGGCGGGCAGCGCGCAGGCGTACTCGCCGTCGGCGTAAGCGTTGATGCCTGGTGATTCCACGTCGACCGACGTCGCCCGCGCCGTCGTCACCTCGTCGAGAGCGAGGTGGTTGCCTTTGTACACGGTGGGGAACAGGCGAATCAGCCGGCTGCGCGACGCTGAGTGCACCATGGTGATGTCGAGTTGGCCGTCGGCATGATCGGCGTTGGGGCAGATCAGCATTCCGCCGCCGTAGCTGCGGGTGTTGCCGAACGCGGCGAGGGTGAGGTCGGTGACGATCTCGTCGCGACCGTCGAGCACCAGCCGGAACGGCAGCAGTCGCAGCTGCGACAGCTCGGCGAGCATGGCCAAGTTGTAGCGCATCCGACCGCGCGGCCAGCGCATCCGATTGGCCCGGTCGGTGACCAGCGAATCGAATCCCGCGGCGGCCACGGTGCCGAACCACTTGGTGACACCGCCGCGGTCCCGAATCCGGCCCAGGTCAACGGTTTCGGTCCAGCCGTCGGCGATGACGTCGGCGGCGGCGACGGGATCCTTTGTGGGCAGCCCGAATTCGCGGGCATGGTCGTTGCCGGTACCGGCCGGGATGATTCCCAGCGGGATGTCGGTGCAGGCCAGTGCTTGCAGGGCGTCGGAGATGACCCCGTCGCCACCGGTGACCACCACTGCGTCAGTACCCTTTTCGACCGCGGCGTACAGCAGGCGACGTGCGTGTTCAGCGTCGCTGCCGACGATTGCCACGACGTCGACACCACGCTGTTGCAGCCGCTTGATGGCTTGTCCGGCGGCGTGCGGGGCGTTCCGGTGTCCCGATGCCGGATTGGTCAGCACCGTCACCCGGCTGATTTCGCGCCGCGTCATCACGGGATGAGCTTGCCGGGGTTGAGAATTCCCGCGGGGTCTAACGTCGATTTGACCGCTCGCAACACCTGCACGCCCAATTCGCCCACCTCGTCGCGCATCCAGGGCCGGTGATCGGCTCCCACCGCGTGGTGATGGGTGATCGTCGCGCCGGTGGCGACGATCGCATCGCACGCCGCGGTCTTCGCGGCGCGCCATTGCTCGATCGGATTCCCGCGTTGCCCGGCGACGACGGTGAAATACAGCGAGGCGCCGGTGGGATACACATGCGAAATGTGGCACAGCACCAGCGCCGGCGTGCCGGATTCGGCCAGCGCGGTTGTCAGCGCGTCGGTGACGGCGGCCTTCAGTGTGGGAATGTTCGACCAGTCGGTGGCCGTCTCGAGCGTTTCGCACAGGGCGCCGGCGGCCAGCAGCGAGTCGCGCAGGTACGGCGCACCGAACCGGCCATGCTCCCAGGCCCGCGCCGGGGCTTCACCCAGCGACGTGCCGCCCATGGCCGTGATGAGCTCGCGGGTTTCGGCGTGCCGGCTGTCGGCATGCGCCGCGGTGCCCTCGAAAACGGTGATCGCCAAACAGCCGCCGGTGATTTTGCTTTCGCCGATGGCCTCGGTGGTGGCGAGGTTGACGCCGGTCTCGGCTTCGTCGGAGAGTCGGATCACGGTCGGGCCGGTGCCGGTTTGCGTAACGGCGCGCAATGCGGCTGCACCGGTGGCGAAATCGGGAAACGACCACGCCTCGTAGCGGGTGACATCGGGGGAGGGATGCACCCGGACCCGCACCCGGGTGATGATGCCGAAGACGCCCTCTGACCCGATCAACAGCTGTCGCAGATCCGGACCGGCCGCCGAGTGCGGCGCGCGGCCCAAATCCAGCACGCCCGCCGGCGTAACCGCGCGCAGACCGCGGATCATGTCGTCGAACCGGCCGTATCCCGCTGAGTCCTGGCCCGATGATCGGGTCGCGGCGTAACCGCCCAGGCTGGCGAATTCGAAGCTCTGTGGAAAATGCCCGAGCGAAAACCCGTGCTCGGCAAGCAGTTGCTCGGCGCGTGGGCCGGTGACACCGGCGCCGAACTCGGCCTCGCCGGACACCGCGTCGAAGGCGTGCAGCTGGTCGAAGCGGCGCAGGTCCAGCGACACGACGGCGTCGAACGCGCCACGGATGGGATCGAGTCCGCCGACCACGCTGGTGCCACCACCGAACGGGACGACGGCGATGCCGTGTTGCGAGCAGTACCGCAGAATCGCGGCAACGTCGTCGTCGGTGCCGGGCAGCAACACCGCGTCGGGCGCCTCTTGCGCGCCGGAGTCTTTGCGACGCAACAGATCGAGGGTGGACTTACCGCCGGCGTGCAGCAGTCGGTCGCGGTCGCCGATCCGGCAATTGTCCGGCCCGACGATGGCCGCCAGCGCCTGGCGGTGGTCGGCCGCCAACTGCGACCCGCGCAGCTTTACCTGATCCGCCTCGAGTTCGGCTACAGCTGAGTCCGTCACCCCCAGGGCCTGCTTCAGCAGCGAGCGGATGCCATCGGAGAGAGGCTTGGCTTCCTGCGGGTCGCCCCAGGCGTTCCACTTCATCGGAGGTAGCAATTCTTCAGACATGCGTTACAGTATTACATATGCTGTCAATCAGTAATGCTCCGGTGGAGGACCGGATCCTGGCGGCCGCCGCGAGCTGCGTGGTCGCTTTCGGGGTGGAGCGGGTGACACTTGCCGAGATCGCGCGGCGGGCCGGGGTGAGCCGTCCGACCGTCTATCGCCGGTGGCCGGACACCCGCTCGGTGCTGGCGGCCCTGCTGACCAGCCACATCACTGCCGCGTTGGGCGATGTGCCGCCGCGCGGCAGCGGCCGAGAGGCGCTCGTCGATCGGGTGGTGGCGGTGGCCGCACGGCTGCGGGGTGACGAGCTGGTGATGGCGGTGCTGCGCTCGGAGATGGCGCTCGTCTACATCGCCCAGCGGCTGGGCAGCAGCCAGCAGATGCTGATCGACGCGCTCGCCCGCGACCTGCGCGCCGCCCAATGCGACGGCAGCGTGCGGCCCGGCGACCCGCGCCGGCTCGCCGCGATGGTGTTGCTGATCACCCAATCGACGATTCAATCCGCCGAGATCGTCCGGCCGATCCTGGACGCCGATGCGCTGGCCACCGAACTCGCCTACTCGCTGAACGGATACCTGTCTTGACCTCGACCGCACTCAACGCCGCGCGCCGCACCGCCGACCTGACCGCGCTGGCCGACGGTGAGCCGACCGACGTCGTGGTGATCGGCGGCGGCATCACCGGGGCCGGCATCGCACTGGACGCCGCGTCCCGTGGTCTGCGAGTCACGTTGGTGGAAAAGCACGATCTCGCGTTTGGCACCAGCCGGTGGAGCTCCAAGCTGGTACACGGCGGGCTGCGCTATCTGGCGACCGGCAATGTCGGCATCGCCAGGCGCAGCGCGGTCGAGCGCGGAATCCTGATGACGCGCAACGCTCCTCATCTGGTCCGGGCGATGCCGCAACTGGTTCCGTTGCTGCCGTCGATGGGCCGGATGGAGCGGGCGTTGGTGCGGGCCGGGTTCCTGGCCGGCGACGTGTTGCGCAAGACGGCAGGCACACCGGCGTCGGTCCTGCCCGGCTCCCGTCGCATTCCCGCCGACCGCGTCAGCGAGATGGCTCCGGCCGTTCGACGCGACGGGCTCGACGGTGGCCTGCTCGCCTACGACGGCCAGCTGATCGACGACGCTCGACTGGTCGCGGTCGTTGCCCGTACCGCCGCGCAGCACGGCGCGCGAATCCTGACCTATACCGCGGCATCCGAGGTGACCGGCACGTCGCTGCAACTGACCGACCAACGCACTGGCGAATCGTTCGAGATGTCGGCTCGCGCCGTGATCAACGCGACCGGGGTGTGGGCCGGTCAGATCGACCCGTCGTTGAAGTTGCGCCCCAGCCGCGGCACCCACCTCGTGTTGGACGCCGCTGCCCTCGGCAATCCCACAGCGGCGCTGACGATTCCGATACCCGGCGAGCTGAACCGCTTCGTCTTCGCGATGCCCGAACAGCTGGGCCGGGTCTACCTGGGGCTGACCGACGAGGAGGCCCCTGGCCCGATTCCTGATGTGCCACAACCAAGTCCGGCCGAGGTGAGCTTCCTGCTCGACGTCGTCAACACCGCGCTGGGTATCACGCTGCAAAGCGACGATGTGATCGGTGCCTATGCCGGGCTGCGGCCGCTGATCGACACCGGAGCGGGTCGCACCGCGGACGTCTCACGCAACCACGCCGTGGTCGAGTCGCCCGCCGGGGTGATCAGCGTAGTGGGCGGCAAGCTGACCGAGTACCGGCATATGGCCGAGGATGTGCTCGACCGCGCCGTCGAATTGCGGGAACTCACCGCCGGAGAATGCCGCACCCGGAATTTGCCTTTGGTCGGAGCGCCGGCAAATCCAGGGCCGACGGTGGCACTGGAGGAGGGGCTGGCGGGCTTGCCCGAGTCGCTGGTGCTGCGCTACGGGGCCGAGGCGGCCAACGTGATCGCGGCCGCGACCTGCGAGCGCCCGGTCGATGCGGTGGCCGACGGGATCGACGTGACCCGGGCGGAGTTCGAGTACGCCATCACCCATGAGGGCGCGCTGACCGTCGACGACATCGTGGACCGCCGCACCCGGATCGGTTTGGTCGCTGCCGACAGGGAGCGGGCGGTCGGCGCCGCGCAGGAGTTGCTCGCGCAAAAGCGACAGTGACTACTATATAGTAGTAACTGTTACTTTTGGCGCATGCGTGGGAAGGCGGTGACCAGCATGAACGTCACACATGTTCCGGTTTTGATCGTCGGAGCGGGCGTCGGTGGGCTCGCCACATCGGCTCTGCTGACCAAACACGGGGTCGGCTCGTTGGCGGTCGAGAAGCGGCGCGAGGTCTTCATCTACCCGAAGGCCCGCAACCTGAGCTTTCGAAGCCTGGAGATACTTCGCGGTCTGGGTCTTGACGACGAGGTCCACGCCATCGCCGACGGTGTTTCTGACATGTTCGTCAGGCCGACGCTGAACAGCGACGAAGAAAAACTGGCCATCGACATCGACTCGTTCTTCGCCGGCCTGGATTACTTGAGCCCCGAGCCTTCGGCGCAGTATTGCCCGCAGAGCAGCCTCGAGCCGATGCTGCTTGCCGAAACCCGACGGCGCGGCGGCGAGGTGCGCTACGGGACGGAAATCTGTTCGTTCGAGCAGGACGACACCGGCGTCACGGCCGTACTGCGTGACCTGGACTCCGGCGAGTCGCAGACTTTCCGCGCTGAGTATCTCGTCGCCGCCGACGGGGTGCACAGCCCGACGCGTAAACGGCTCGGCCTGACCACTTTCGGCTACGGGGCACTGCCCATCTTTGTCGTCTTCATGTACTTCCGTGCACCGTGGCGCAAGTTCGTTTCGCATCTCAAGGATGGCGATGGCGTGCAGGTCAAAAGCGCCGATGTGGACGGCATATTCCTAACGGTCAAGGACGACTTCGGCATGTTCATCACCACGTATTTCCCTGACAAAGGGGAGACAGCGGCGCAATTCACGCCGGAATACTGCCGCGAGGTGCTAACCAAGGCCATTGGCGAGCCCATGGAAATCGAGATCATCGAAGCCGCAGCGTGGCAACCGTACGAGCAAGTGGCCGACCAATTCCAGTGCGGGCGAGTCTTTCTCGTCGGAGACTCCGGACACATCATGCCGCCGTTCAAGGCCGGCGGAGCCAACACCGCCATTCAGAGCGCACACAACCTGGCCTGGAAGCTGGCCGCGGTGTTGCAGGGAACGGCGCAGCCCGAACTGCTGACCACCTTTCACGCCGAGCGACACCCGGTCGGACGGTTTGCCGCTCATCAGTCGCTGACCGGGCCCACGGTGGCGTTGATCGACTTGGACAACCAGGGTCCGGGGCTGCCACTGGATGAGGAAGCGTCAATGTTCTCCCTGCTCATCGGATACCAATACCGCTCAGCTGCGGTGGTGTCCGACCAGCCCGCTCCCGCGGACCGGGACGCCGCGTTGTTGGTGGACGAATTACGTGGCCAGCCGGGCACCCGGGTGCCGCACGTCTGGGTGCAGCACGCTGGCCGGCGGGTGTCGACGCTCGATCTGCTCGGCCACGACTTCACACTGCTCACCGGCGAGGGCGGCGGCCCTTGGGCGGAGGCGGCCGCGGCGGCGTCGGCAGCTCTCGGCGTCCCGATCGCGGTCCGCCAAATCGGGCCTGCGGGAGACGTTTTCGATCCCGACGGCGCGTGGGCGCAGGTCACTGGACTCCCGACCGATGGGGCCTTGCTTGTGCGTCCGGACGACTTCGTCGGCTGGCGCACAGACCGGCTGCCTGCCGATCCCGAACACGAGCTTCACCGAGCGCTTTCGGCCATCCTCGCGCGATGACTGTTGACCAGAATCGTATTCTGGTCATAGAGTTGTCGAGTGACGGCAGAACGGCCCGGCGCCGATCGGCAACAACGGGCCGACCGGATCCTCGATACCGCCCGAGACTTGTTGCTGTCGTGGGGCTACCGGCGCGTGACGATCGACGAACTGGCTCGCCGCGCCGGTGTCGGTAAAGGGACGATCTATCTGCACTGGCGCTCTCGCGAGGAGGTGTTCCTTGCGGTCAGCGCCCGTGAGGCGGCGTCGATGGCCGACGCGATTGTCGACGCGGTCCGCGATGACCCGGCCGAGGTTGCGCTGCACCGCTACCTGCGACGGTTATTTGTCGAGGCGATGAACCGGCCAGTGCTGCGAGCCATCTACACCCGCGACGCCGACACGCTCGGCACTTTCCTCGCCACGGCGCATCATCACCGGTTGGAGGAAAGCAAGCTCGATGTCAACCGTGACTATCTGAGTGTGCTTGCCGCTGAGGGACTGTTGCGGCCTGGTCTGCATTTGGCGGATCTCGACTACACCCTGCCCACCATCGTCTTCGGCTTTTTTGCCGCAGAACCCTTTCACCCGCCGGCGATCACGTTGACGTTGGAACAGAAGGCCGATCAACTCGCCGAGACGATCCGTCGGGCTTTCGCGCCCACCAAGCCGCCCAGCGGCGACGCGGTGAAACGCGCTGCGGTGAAAGCTCTTCCGATCCTTCAACAACTGGCCCGAGACCACCGGGCGGCCACCTACGGAGGCGATCACGATGACTGAACCGGCAACCGATCTCGCCCGCCCGCGCGGGCAGTACGGCGTTGATGGGGACTACCAGATCGACGAAGCGTTCCGTGTGCTGCGCCCGGGCGGCCGCGTGGTGATCGCCGACCTCGGCTTCACCCGCCTATATGCCAGCCGCCTCCGGCAACGCGGCATGGCGGACGTCACGCGCCGAGACCTCGGTTGGCGCGCGTGGTGGGGACTACCGTTCTTCCGCACCCACGCCGTCACCGCGACCAAGCCCGGGCCACACCGGTGAGCACAAAGTCGGTGTCCCGAGTGGTGGCGTTGGAGGAGGCGTTTGCGCACCCGCGGGTATGGGAGTTGTTTCCCGAGTCATTGCAACGGAAATACCAGCCTGTCCAGGCCCGGCTCAGCGACGTCGGAGCCGAGCGTATCCGTCTGATGGACGCAGCGGGGATCGACGTGCAGGTGCTCTCACACGTCCAACCCGGTATCCAAGTGCTAGCCGACGAGCAGGCGGAGTTGGCGATCGCGGTGAGCCGCGAAGTCAACGATTGGTTGGCAGAGGCGATCGCCGCATACCCCGCGCGGTTCGCGGGCTTTGCCATGCTGCCGACCCAGTCACCGGCGCACGCCGCGGACGAGCTGGAGCGCGCCGTCGGCGCACTAGGGTTCAAAGGCGCGCTGATCAACGGACACACCAACGGGCGTTATCTTGACGAGCAATCGTTCGATGTGCTGCTCGGCCGGGCTGAAACATTGGGCGTTCCGATCTACATTCATCCCACCGACCCGCCGCAGGCGGTAACAGATTGCTATTACGCGCCTTTCGATCCGGCGCTGGTGCCTACCTGGGGGTGGCCGGTGGAAACCGGAACGCATCTGCTCAGGCTGATCTGCGCCGGCGTGTTCGACCGTCATCCGAATCTCAAGGTCATCGTCGGGCACATGGGAGAACTGCTCCCATTCTGTTTCACCAGGCTGAACGTCGGCATGACGATGGCCGGGTGGTTGCTATCGGCCGACGCCCACGACCCACCGATGCGCAACAGTGTCGGCTATTACCTGCGAGAAAACGTCTTCATCACCAGCAGCGGGGTGTTCGATGTGCCGGTGTTCGATTGTGCCCGAGCGATGTTGGGCCTCGACAACCTCATGTTCTCCGTCGACCATCCGTTCCAGGACAACTTCGCCGCGATGGAATTCCTGGAACGGTGTGACCTTTCCGCGGAGGACAAGGAGCGGTTCGCGCACCGCACCGCGGAGAACCTCTTGAAGCTCGGCCAGCAGGAGAGTGAGACTGGCGTTGGGAGTTCTGCCGTCGGGGACGCTTGGTACCGGTGGTCCAGCCGCGCCAAGTCGAAAATCGGCAGGACCCTGATCTCGGCACTCGTCAAGTGACGAGTGAAAACCCTTACAGCGGAATGTTCTTGTGACGTCCGCGGCGCGGCGGCGCCGAGGCCAGCGCCTCACTGAGCTTGCTTCGGGTGTGAGCCGGGTCGATCTTCTCGTCGACCACACCGATCTCGATGGCGTTGTCCACACCGCCGGCGATCCGCTCGTGTTCGGCGGCCAGCTCGTCGTGCAGCGCCTCGCGCTCGTGATCCGCCGCGGCGGCCAGCGTCTTCCTGTGCAGGATGCCAACGGCCGCCTTAGCGCCCATCACCGCGACCTCGGCGTCCGGCCAGGCGAACACCTTGGTGGCGCCCAACGAGCGTGAGTTCATCGCAATGTAGGCACCGCCGTAGATCTTTCGGGTGACCAGGGTGACTCGCGGAACGGTGGCCTCGCCGAACGCGTGTAGCAATTTGGCCCCGCGGCGCACCACCCCGCCCCATTCCTGGTCCACACCCGGCAGGTAACCGGGAACGTCGACGATCACGATCAGCGGGATCCCGAACGCGTCGCAAAGACGCACGAAACGTGCTGCCTTCTCGGCACTTTCCGAGTTGAGGCAACCGCCGAGCCGCAGCGGGTTGTTGGCCAGCACGCCGACCGTGCGGCCCGACAGCCGGCCCAGTCCGACCACCATCGACGGTGCCCACTTGGCCTGGAACTCGTCAAAGGAGGGAGTGTCATCATCATTCGAGTCGAGCAACGCCTCGACTATCGGATGCACGTCGTAGGCGCGCCGCGGCGACTCCGGCAGCAGCGCGTGCAGGTCGGTGTCGTGGGCCTCGGCCTTGCTGCGATCGAAATGGCCTTGCTGGCAGAACAATCCGACCAGCCGGCGACCGCGCTCGTAGGCGTCGGACTCGTCGTCGGCGACGATGTGGCACACGCCAGACTTCTTGTGGTGGGTGTCCGGGCCGCCGAGCGAGGCCATGTCCACGTCTTCGCCGGTAACGCTGCGCACGATGTCGGGTCCGGTAACGAACACCCGGCCCTCGGGCGCCATGATGACGACGTCGGTCAGTGCCGGCCCGTAGGCGGCGCCGCCGGCGGCGAAACCGACCACCACCGAGATCTGCGGGACGTACCCGGACGCCCGGATCATCGCCTCGAACACCAGCCCGACGGCGTGCAGTGCCTTCACGCCCTCGGCCAGCCGTGCACCGCCCGAGTGCCAGAGGCCCACGATCGCGCTCTGCTCTTCGATGGCTGTGTCGTAGGCGTTGACGATGTGGGTGCAGCCTTCGAGACCCATCGCACCGCCCATGACGGTCCCGTCGGTGGCAAACGCGATGGTGCGCACGCCGTTCACGGTTCCGCCGGCGGCCAGCACACCGGAGCGGTCACGCTCGTGCAGCAGCTCGATGCTGCCGTCGTCGAAGAACCTGCTGAGGCGCAGCAGCGGATCGCGCGGGTCGAGGGACTCGTGTACCGCGTCCGGGGCCAGGGTCGTCATCGCAGGTCTCCTGTTGGGTGCTGGTTCGATTTAATAGCGGCCAAACGTGATTGCGACGTTGTGTCCGCCGAATCCGAACGAATTGTTGATGGCGTACCGGTAGTCGCCCACCCGTGGTTTGCCGGCCACCACGTCGAGATCGACCTCCGGGTCCAGGTTGACCAGGTTCAGGGTGGGCGGTACGACCTGGTCACGCAGGGCCATGACGGTCAAGATCGATTCCACCGCGCCGACCGCGCCCACCGAGTGGCCCAGCGCGGACTTCGGTGCGTACACCGCCGCGTTGCCACCGTGCGGGCCCAGCGCGTTGTTGATCGCCTTGCTTTCGGCTACGTCACCAACCGAGGTGCCGGTGGCGTGGGCGTTGACGTGGTCGATATCGGCCGGGTCGAGGCCGGCGAGCTGGACCGCCCGCGTCATCGCATGCCCGGCGCGCTCCCCGTTGGGGTCCGGCGCCACCATGTGAAAGCCATCCGAGGTGACGCTGGCCCCCATAATCCGGGCCAGGATGTTGGCGCCGCGCGCCTTGGCGTGCTCTTCGGTCTCGATGACCATCAGCGCGCCGGCCTCGCCGAAGACGAAGCCGTTGCGGTCCCTATCGAACGGGCGGCAGGCGCCGGCGGGGTCGTCGTTGGTGTTGGACAGCACGATGCGCATCTGGGCGAACCCGGCAATCGGCACCGCTTCGATCTTGGTTTCGACGCCACCGCAGATCGCGATGTCGGCTTCGCCGAGCGCGATCTGTTGCCAGGCGCGGGCGATGCCCTCCGAACCGGACGCGCACGCCGACACAGCAGTCATGACCCCGGCTTTGGCTTCGCGCTGTAGTCCGATCGCCGCGGCGGCGCCGTTGGGCATGTACATCTGCACGACCAGCGGAGAGACCGCCCGCAAACCACGTTCGCGCATGCCGTCGTAGGCGAAGATCAACTCTTCGCTGGAACCTATGCCGGTGCCGATCGACACCGCCAACCGGTTGGTGTCCACCTCGGGCGAGCCCGCGTTCTCCCACACCCGCCGGTTGAGCACCGTGGCCATCTTCTGCAGGTAGCCCATCCGGCGGTTCTCGACGCGATCCAATTGGCTGTCGAACTCCTCGAGGAGATGCCCGCCGATGCGAACCGGCAGGTCGTACTCCTCGACGAACGGGTCCTCGAGCTTGCGGATCCCACTTTGCCCGTCCAGCAACAGCTTCCACGTGGTCTCGGCATCGGATGCGAGAGCGGTCGTCATGGCGATGCCGGTGACAACGATATCGGGGAAGCCATTCCCCGTAGCCAACCTTGACGATGTGGACATTGAAACTACGAACGCTTCCTCTCAGTACCGCCCGAAGACCAGCGCGACATTGTGGCCGCCGAACCCGAACGAGTTGTTGATGGCGTACTGGTAGTCGCCATAACGTGGCTCGCCCGCGACGACGTCGAGGTCGATCTCGGGGTCAGGGGTGTGATAGTTCAGTGTCGGTGGAATCACGCCATCTCGCAGCGTGAGCACCGTCAGCACGGATTCCAGGGAACCCACCGCGCCGATGGAGTGGCCCAGCGCCGATTTTGGCGCATAGACCGCGGCTTGCTGGCAACCGGCCTCCCGCAGCGCATTTGCCTCTGCCGTGTCACCGATCGGTGTGGCAGTCGCGTGCGCGTTGACATGGTCGATGTCCTTGGGGGACAAGCCCGCCAGCTCCAGCGAGCGGGTCATCGCACGGCCGGCGCGGACACCGTCCGGTGCTGGGGCGACCATGTGGAAGGCATCGGACGTGATGCCGGCACCCATTAACCGGGCCAGCGGCTTGGCGCCGCGGGCCTTGGCGTGCTCCTCGGTCTCGATCACCATCAAGGCGCCGGCCTCACCGAACACGAAGCCGTCACGGTCCTTGTCGAACGGGCGCGACGCCCCTTCGGGGTCGTCGTTGCGGGTCGACATGGCGCGCATCATCGAGAACGCCGCGATGGGCAGCGCTTCAATGGGGCCCTCGACGCCGCCGCACACGGCGATGTCGGCGTCGCCCATGACGATTTGCCGCCACGCGTGGGCGATGGCCTCAGAGCCGGACGAACAGGCCGACACCGGGGTCATCACGCCGGCGCGAGCGCCAAGCTGCAACCCCACGGTCGCCGCGGCGCCGTTGGGCATGATCATCTGCACGGCCAGCGGCGACACCTTGCGGGGGCCGCCCTCGTTCATCAGGTCGTAGCTCTCGACGATCCGCTCGGCACCACCCAGGCCCGTGCCGACGACGACGGCGAACCGGTCCGGGTCGACCTCGGGACTACCGGTGTTCTCCCAGAGTTGACCGCTGAGCAGCTTGGCCAGCCGCTGGACGTAGGACATCCGGCGCAGGTCGAGCCGACTCATGTGGTCGTCGACGGATTCCTTGAGGTGGCCGCCGATCTTGACTGGCAGATCCCACTTCGTCACGAACTCGTCTTCGAGGACGCGGATGCCGCTTTCGCCGGCCAGCAAGCCCTTCCACGTGCTCTCGATGTCCGGCGCGATCGATGTCGTCGCCGCGACGGCGGTTACCACAACACTGGGGTAACCGCCGTTAGCAGTGGAAGGTTTGGTCACTGGTGGTCGGCTTCCATCCTGGCGCGAACCGACTCGACGGCCTCGGGGTTCTCGGTCTCGAGCTTGGCGCGCAGGGCCTGGGCGGCCTCGGGGTTCTCTTCCTCGAGCTTCTGGATGTAGCTGACAACGTCACCGACGGTGCGAAGCCCGGCCAGGTCCTCGTCGGGGATCTTGACGCCGTACTTGTCCTCGGTCTGCACCGCGATCTCCACCATCGACAGCGAGTCGATGTCGAGGTCGTCGACGAACGACTTCTCCGGGGTGATCTCCGAGGGCTCGATGCCGGTGACCTCTTCGATGATCTCGGCGATACCGGCGATGATTTCTTCCTGACTGACGGACACGTTCTGTTCCCTTCGTAATGTGTTTTCTAACTGCTGATTTGACGTGCATATTTCGTTGTGGATGGACGGGTTTGGGTGATCTGGCGTTGCGGCCAGGGTTTTACAGCTCGGTCAAACCATCCAGGTCCGCGGGAATCTTGACGGCGTGCGTCGGTACCCCGCGAAGTTCGCGCTTGGCGATGCCACTCAGAGCGCCCGCGGGTGGGAACTCGACAATCGCCTTGACCTCGCGTTGACGCAAAGTCTGGTTGCACAAGTCCCACCGAACCGGGCGGGTCAACTGCGCGACCAGCTTCTCGATGGCATCGGCGGCTGACGAAACCGGCTGCCCGTCGCGGTTGGACAACAGCACAACGGTCGGTTCCGAGGTTGCGACATCTTGTACCGCCGCCGCATAGCCGTCGAGAGCGGACGCCATGAATTCGGTGTGGAAGGCCCCGGCGACGCCCAGCGCACGCACCCGCGCCTTAGCCGGTGGGTCTTCGGCAAGCTTGTCCAACGCGCTCAGGCGCCCGGCGGCCACGATCTGACCGGCGGCGTTGCGGTTGGCGGGGACCAGGTCGAGCTGCTCGAGGCGGGCCAGCACCTCGGCTTCGTCACCGCCGAGAACGGCGGACATGCCGGTCGGCTCGTTGGCGCAGGCCTTGGCCATTTCCGCACCGCGGGTGGCGGCCAGAGCGATGGCGTCATCCGCGGAGATCACACCGGCGATCGCATAAGCGGCGATCTCGCCGACAGAATGACCGGCCACGATGACCTCTTTGTCGGCCTCTTTGTCGGCCAGAAGCCCCCGCTGCGTCAGCTCCTGGTGAGCGAGCAGGGTGGCCGCGACAATCAGCGGCTGGGCGATCGCGGTGTCGGTGATCTCCTCGGTCGAGACGCTGGTGCCGAGCCGGGTCAGGTCCAGGCCGGCGGCTGTCGACCAGGCGGCCAGGCGGTCCGCGGCGCCGGGCAGTTCCAGCCACGGCGACAGCATCCCCTCGGTCTGCGACCCTTGTCCGGGCGCGAGCAATGCAATCACGTTTTTAAGGGAACACTGTGAAGAGGGTTTCGCGCCGTGTAACAGATTATGAACCTGGTCTTAGGTTTTTGTGGAAACTCCACAAAAAGGCACGGGATGCGACGTATTCGATATCGCACCGCGATCTGTCAACCGGTGGCCATCGTCTTCGACGGTGCGACCAGGTCCTTTTCCACGGTCGGCGTGACAGGGGTCACAACATTGCCGGCGACGCTGGACTGCTGGGCCTGGTAAGCGAGGTGGCCGACGGTCGCGGCCACCCGGAGCACATAGGCGTCGCGCGGCTGGGTGGGATCGCGGCCCGTGAAGTCGGCGATCCGCCGCAATCGGTAGCGGACCGTATTTGGATGAACGAACAACTTGCGGGCGCAGGCTTCGATCGCACCGCCGCAATCGAGGTAGGCGTCCAGGGTTTCGGTGAGGGTAGGACCGGCGTCGGCGAGCGGTCTCATGACGTCGGTGTGCAACGCCGCGATCGCCGACGCATCGCCCATCAGCGCCCGCTCGGGCAGCAACTCTCGCGCCTGCACCGGCCGTGGCGCTCCCCGCCAGCCGGCCACGGCGTTCATCCCGGAGATGGCCTCACTGGCGCTGTGATAGGCCGCGGTCAGCATCGGCGCGGTCGGGCCGATCACCACCGGACCGTCGGAGAAGGCCTCCAGCAGGTCGCCGAAAACCTTCTCGGTCGGCGTCAACTGGCCGGACACGATCGCCACAAGATAAGTGCCGTGCACATCGGTGAGCGCGGCGCGGCCATGACGGGCGGCGCTATCCCGAACATCTTGGCTGGCGTGATCTTCCCGGTCGAGCGCCGGAGTTCCCACTACCACCGTCGCGGGAGCGGTGGTGTCCCAGTTCAGGGCGGCCGCCCGAGACAACAGCTCGGGACCGGTGTCGCCGCGGACCACCGCGTCGACGACGCTGGCCTCCATTCGGCTGTCCCAGGTTCCGCGCGCCTCGGCCGCGTCGGCGTAGGCCGTGGCGGCACTGAAAGCGAGGTCGCGGCTGTACTTCAAGATTCCGACCGTCAGCGCGGTCAGCTGTTCGTCGTCGCGGGTCAGCAGCGGTACGACCTCTTCAAAAAACTCCAGGGTGACCCGGATCATGTCCACCGAGTGGCGCAACGGCATGCGTCGGGTCAGGTCTTGCGGCATCAGTTCGAACGCCCGCGCGGTGTAGTTGATGTTGCTGCTCGGGTCGGTCATCCACTCCACGAAGTTCGCCACGGCGGTCTGCACCACCAGCGCCACGCTGGCCCGCTGGGAGGCTTCCAGCTCGGCGAAGAACGGCAACCGGTCCTGCATTGCCGTTACCGCCTCGGTGGAAAACCGACCGGAATATTGCTTCAACCGCCGCAGCAGCGACTCCGGAACCTTGTCCAGCAGCTCTAGCGTTGGTCGTGGCACCGCAAACTGCTTGTCAGTCACCCCTAAAACTTACGCCAGTTTTGTGGATGGTCCCGCCAAAGACCCGGCGTTGACCTCCACTGTCACACCAGCACCAAGACCCGGCCACCATGTTGTTTTCCAAAACGTGGCGTATGCGATATCAGCGCTGTGGTGATATCGCCCGCGCCCCGATGAGCTCGGTGTGGCGGCCAGCAGGGGTCGCAGCGATCCTGCGTCGCTAGGCGCCCGGCCCGGGATCGGAGGTCTGCACCGGCGCGGCCTGCACATCGTCGATCCGGTATTGCCGCGCGGCCGCGACCGGCACTGACGGGTCGATGTGGCCGTCGCGGGCCAGCGCTTCGAGCACGGCGACCACCTGGGATTCGGCGTCGGTGTTGAAGTAGCGGCGCGCCGCGGGCCGGGTGTCGGAGAAGCCGAACCCGTCGGTGCCCAGCGTGACGTAGGTGCCCGGGACCCAGGGCCGGATCTGTTCGGGCACGGCCCGCATCCAGTCCGACACGGCGATGATGGGGCCGGAGCATGTGGACAGGGCTTGCGTCACGTAGGCCTGACCGGCGGGACGGTCGGGGTGGCGCAGCTTGTCCTTCTCGATGGCGATGCCGTCGCGGTTCAGTTCGCCCCAGCTGGTCACCGACCACACGTCGGCGGCGACGTCCCATTCGGTGGCCAGCATCTCGGCCGCTTTGAGCGCCGCGGGCATCGCCACCCCGGACGCCAGGATGTGGGCCGTATTGGCACGGCTTTCGGTGGCCGTCAGATAGCGGTAGATGCCCCGCAGCACGCCTTCGGGGTCGAAGTTGTCCGGCTCCGGCGGCTGCACATACGGCTCGTTGTAGATGGTGAGGTAGAAGAACACGTTCTCGGGGTTCTCGCCGAACATGCGGGCCAGCCCGCTTTCGATGATGTAGGCGATCTCGTAGGCGAAGGCGGGGTCGTACGTCACCGCCGCTGGATTGGTGGCGGCCAGCAGCAGCGAGTGGCCGTCGGCGTGCTGCAGGCCTTCGCCGGTCAGGGTGGTGCGCCCGGCGGTGGCGCCGAGCAGGAAGCCGCGCGTCATCTGGTCTGCCGCGGCCCACAAGCTGTCGCCGGTGCGCTGGAACCCGAACATGGAATAGAAGATGTAGATCGGGATCATCGGTTCGTTGTGGGTGGCATAGGAGGTGCCGGCCGCGGTGAACGAGCCCACCGACCCGGCCTCGTTGATGCCCTCGTGCAGGATCTGACCGACTTCACTTTCCTTGTACGCCAGCATCAGGTCGGCGTCGACGGCGGTGTAGAGCTGGCCGAGGCGGTTGTAGATCTTCAACGACGGGAACCACGAGTCCATCCCGAACGTGCGTGCCTCGTCGGGGATGATCGGCACGATGCGGGGCCCGATTTCCTTGTCGCGCAATAATTCTTTGAAGGTACGCACGGTGGCCATGGTGGTGGCCACCTCCTGGTGGCCTGACCCCTTCTTCAGCGCCTTGTAGGCATCGCGGCCCGGCAGGGTCAGCGCCTTGGCTTTGGTGCGCCGCTCGGGCACAAAACCGCCCAGTGCGCGGCGCCGATCGAGCAGATACTGGATCTCCGGGGCTTCGGGCCCCGGATGGTAGTACGGCGGCAGGTAGGGATCCTCCTCGAGCTGGGCATCGCTGACCGGAATCCGGATGGCATCGCGGAAGTCTTTAAGATCCTGCAGCGCAAGCTTTTTCATCTGGTGAGTCGCGTTGCGGCCCTGGAAGTGGGCACCTAGCGAGTAGCCTTTGATGGTCTTGGCCAGGATCACCGTCGGCTGTCCCTCATGATCGACCGCGGCGCGGTAGGCGGCATAAACCTTGCGGTAGTCGTGGCCACCGCGTTTGAGGTTCCAGATCTCGGAGTCGGTCATGTGCTCGACGAGTGCCTTGGTGCGCGGGTCGCGTCCAAAGAAGTGGTCGCGCACGTAGGCGCCGTCATTGGCCTTGTAGGTCTGGTAGTCGCCGTCGGGGGTGGTGTTCATCAGGTTCACCAGCGCACCATCGCGGTCGGCGTGCAACAGCGCGTCCCACTCGCGTCCCCAGACCACTTTGATGACGTTCCAGCCGGCCCCGCGGAAGAACGACTCCAGCTCCTGGATGATCTTGCCGTTGCCGCGCACCGGGCCGTCGAGTCGCTGCAGATTGCAGTTGACCACGAAAGTCAGGTTGTCCAGCGCCTCCAGCGCGGCGACGTGGGCCAGCCCGCGGCTTTCCGGCTCGTCCATCTCGCCGTCGCCGAGGAACGCCCACACGTGCTGATCCGAGGTGTCCTTGATGCCGCGGTCATGCAGATAGTGATTGAACCGGGCCTGATAAATGGCGTTCATCGGGCCCAGGCCCATCGACACCGTCGGGAACTCCCAGAAGTCGGGCATCAGCCGCGGATGCGGGTAGGACGGTAGGCCACCGCCGGGATGGCTGTGCTCCTGACGGAACCCGTCCAACTGGTCGGCGGTCAACCGGCCCTCCAGAAAGGCGCGCGCATAAATGCCGGGCGACGCGTGGCCCTGGATGAAGACGTGGTCGCCGCCACCGGGATGCGATTTCCCGCGGAAGAAATGGTTGAAGCCGACTTCGTAGAGCGCCGCGGACGAGGCGTAGGTCGAGATGTGGCCGCCCACGCCAACTCCCGGACGCTGGGCACGGTGCACCATGATCGCGGCGTTCCATCTGATCCACGCGCGGTAGCGGCGCTCGACGTCCTCGTCGCCGGGAAACCACGGTTCCATCTCGGTCGGGATGGTGTTGACGTAGTCGGTGGAGGTCAGCGCCGGAATGGCGACCCGCTTCTCCCGGGAACGTTCCAGCAGCCGCAGCATCAAGTAGCGCGCACGCGACGGCCCCGAACGCTCCAGCAGCTCGTCGAAGGACTCCAGCCACTCGGCGGTCTCCTCCGGATCAATGTCGGGCAGATACGACGCCACCCCTTCGCGGATCACCCGCACCCGATCGGGTTCGCTTGCGCCGGTTGGATTTTGCGCCAAATCGTGGCGTACGAACTCGGTAGTCAACTCACTACTCCTTGTGTGACGGTTCGTCTGCTTTTGGCGATCTAGCCGTCGGTTGGTGCCGTGGCCCGTGTCGGGTACTCCCTATCGTGCCGCACTGTCGATCACGCTGCGTAG
>DATJOR010000292.1:0-3457 GCA_035506875.1 Mycobacterium sp. | reverse complement strand
GAGCGCGTTGACATCGTGCGGGTTCAAACCCAGGATGAGCGGTTTCAGTCCGCCGAGCAGCAGATCCAGATCAAGCGCCGGCGCGGTGTGGTCGACACCGATCTGCCCCCCAGCCGGCAGCCGCCGGGTCGAGCCTGGGCCGTCGACGAGGTCGAGGTAGCGATCGCCGACCAGGTTGAGGTAGCGAACCGCCGCTTTGGTGCCGTCGGTGAGCGCGATGGAGTTGTCCGCGTCGAACTTCACCACAACCTTTTTGTCCGGCCGCAGCGAAACGCCATTGACGGTGCCCACCCGGATGCCGGCTACTCGCACCGAATCTCCGGTCTTCAGGCGCGACGCGTCGTTGAAGAGCGCCGAGTACCCGGTTACCGCACCGGTGCGGTACTGGCCGAAGATGAAGAACAAAAACGCGGTCAATAGCGCCATCACGACGGCAAAGAGACCGAATTTGACCATCGTCGCGCGCAGTGAGCCCCTCATCCCTGTTGTCCAACCTGGGCGGGGTTGCGCGGTGGGCCGTCAATCGGCCCGTACAGCAACTGTTTGAGGCCATCGAAGTTCAGCAGCAGCTGCGGATTCCCGTATCCCACCGGGTTGGCGCCGGTGTCCGCGACGAGGAGCTTCGCCTTGGTGTTGAAGGGGAGCTTCGGCATACTCATGCAGCGCGGGCCGCCGGTCGCCGCGACCTTGGGCAGGTTCTGCGGATACCGATAACGTTCGCCGCCCCACGTGAGACTCGCAGCGATGTTGATGCTCGGTTCCGGCAACGGCGGACTCTTCTGTATCTGTGCGAGTCCGCCGAGTGTGCACGTCAGCGCTGGGGCGTATTCGTTGAGCAGATCGGTCGTCGGCGCCAGCAGGCGCAAGACGTCTGTCAGCCCCTTCCGGTTGGTGCCCAGGACGTCATTGCCGACGTCGGCTAAACCGATCGCACTGACCAGGAATGCGTCCAGGTTGTGTTGCTCATCGACGATCGACTGACTGATCTTCACCGAGTTGTTAACGGTCCGCACCAGATCCGGCGACGCGTCGCCGTAAGCCCTGAAAACCGGCACCGACAAAGCGATGTCGCGGCTCAGCGCGGGAATACTGGGATTGAACTTAGCCAGAAACGAATCCAGATCGCTGAACGCTTGCCCGAGCTTTTCACCGCGGCCGCTCAGCGCCTGCGAGACAGCCCCGAGAGTCTCGTTCAATTTCGCGGGATCCAGCTTGCCCAGCACCGCTGTCAGCTGTTTGAACACCGTGTTGATCTCGACGGTGACGTGTTGACTGTCGAGCACCTGACCGGCGTGCAGTGACTGCGCCGACGGTTCGGCCGGCGCTACCAGGTCAACGAACTTGGCGCCGAAAACTGTTGGCGACGTGAGGTCGACGAGCACATTGGCTGGAATCAGGTGCATCTCCGAGGGATACATCGCCAAGTGCAGCACCGCTTGGCCGTTCGGCCGCGCCTCGATCGAATCGACCTTGCCCACTTGCACGCCGCGCATCTTCACCTTCGCGTCGGTGTTCATCACCAGACCGGCCCGCGACGCAAGCACGGTAACCGGCACGCTTTCGGTGAAGCTGCCCTGGAATAGGCCCACGGCGACGGCGACGATCGCGGCGATAACCGCCACGCTCGCCAGACCCGTCAGTGCGCGTATCCCGGTGTGTTGCATCGAGCTTTTCCTGTCCTGTCCCTATCCCGAGAGGTTGAAGTTTCCGTTCGAGCCGTAGATCGACAACGAAACCAGCAGCGTTACCGATACCACGACGATGAGCGACGTACGGACCGCATTGCCCGTCGCGACCCCGACGCCCTCCGGTCCGCCCGATGCGAAATACCCGTAATACGTGTGCAGCAGAAGAACCGCGAGCGCCATCAGAATGGCCTGCAGGAATGACCACAACAAGTCGATCGGGTTGAGGAACGTGTCGAAGTAGTGGTTGTAGAGGCCGCTCGATTGGCCGAACAAGACGACCGTGGTGAACTGGCTGGCGAGAAACGACAAAATGACGGCAATGGCGTACAGCGGTGTGATCGCCATCATTCCGGCAATGATCCTGGTGCTGACGAGGTACGAGATCGGCCGAATCGCCATAGCTTCCAACGCGTCGATCTCTTCGCTGATCCGCATCGCGCCCAATTGCGCGGTCACGCCGGCACCGAAGGTGGCCGCCAGACCGATCCCGGCGACCACAGGCACCGCGATGCGGACATTGATGAACGCCGACAGGAATCCGGTCAGCGCTTCGATGCCGATATTGCCCAGCGAGCTGTACCCCTGCACCGCGAGCGTACCGCCGGCGGCCAGAGTCAGGAATCCGACGATCACCACCGTTCCACCGATCATCGCCAATGTACCTGCGCCCATGCTGATTTCAGCGACGAGGCGAACGATCTCGCGGCTGTAGCGGGTGATCGCAAAGGGTATGCCGGCGAGCGCCCGGCCGTAGAACAAGGTGTGGTCGCCGATCGAGGTCAGCGTGCCGACGGGTCGCCGCCATCCGCCGAGGACCCCAAATGTTCGGGGATAGGTCGCTCTCAGCGACTTCACCAACGTCACGGCATCACCCCCGCCCTCACTTTGTCGTGAATCGGATACCGATCGCGGTGACAACCACGTTGATGACGAATAGCGCCATGAACGCATACACCACGGTTTCGTTGACGGCGTTGCCCACCGCCTTGGCCCCTCCGCGGGAAACTGTCAGTCCCCGGTAGCACGCCACCAGTCCGGCGATCAGGCCGAACAGCGCTGCCTTGACGCATGAGATGATCACCTCGGGCACACCTGTCAGCAGCGTGATCCCAGCGGCGAACGCGCCTGGGTTGACGTCCTGTACGAATACCGAGAACACATACCCGCCGACGATGCCGATGGTGACGACCAGGCTGTTGAGCAGCAGCGCCACCAAACCGGAAGCGAGCATCCGCGGCGTCACCAACCGCTGAACTGGGTTGATGCCCAAAACCTCCATCGCGTCGATCTCTTCGCGAATAGTGCGCGAACCCAAGTCCGCGCACATCGCCGTCGCACCCGCGCCGGCCACGATCAACACCGTCACCAGCGGACCGAGTTGGGTGACCGCGCCAAACGCCGCACCCGCACCGCTGAGATCCGCGGCGCCCAATTCGCGCAGCAGGATGTTCAGAATGAAGCTGACCAACACCGTGAACGGGATCGCCACCAACAAGGTGGGAGCCAACGCCACCCGCGCGACGAACCAGGACTGCTCCAGGAATTCTCGCCATTGAAAGGGGCGGCGAAACGTGAACTTGATTGCGTCGGCAGCCATCGCGAACAGCCCGCCGATGGCCTGCATTGCGTCAGAGAAGCCACTGGGCATGGTGATCCCGGTGGACCAGCGCTCCGCGCCTTTAGTCGCCATCGCCGCCTACCATCCTCACGCCCAGTCGCTCCGTATCGTTCGCGTGAGTTGGCGCATCCGACAACGCGGGATGGACAAA
>DATJOR010000291.1:0-7462 GCA_035506875.1 Mycobacterium sp. | reverse complement strand
GTCTGCTGCAGGTCGATGATGTAGATGCCGTTGCGGTCGGTGAAGATGAACCGCTTCATCTTGGGATTCCATCGACGGGTCTGATGCCCGAAGTGGGTGCCGCTGTCGAGCAGCTGCTTCATGGTTACTACGGCCATGCTTATGCCTTACCTGTGTCGGTTTTCCGCCCGGCATCGGCTGAAGCCGGGCCCTGGCGACTGCTGCGATGCCGGACCCGCTGTGAAGCGGGACCGCCCGGCATGCGGTGCGAACTCCTAGTACGACGGGAGCAGCGGTGCAGACGCGCGAAGTCAGTCCGTTGATACGGGCTGCGGGAAGCAGTTTACACGGTCTCAACAGGTGCTTTGTCCACAGTGCCGGCTGGCACGGTTGACGGCCCTGCGGTGGACTGGGGATATGCGATGGGTGGCGGTGATGTTGGCCGCGGCGCTGCTCTGGGCGTCACCGGCGCGCGGAGATAGCACCCGCCTGAACTGGCCGTTGCGGCCGCGCCCCGCCGTAGTGCGGACCTTCGACGCCCCGGCGCCGGACTGGACTCGCGGTCACCGCGGCGTTGACCTGGCCGGCCAGCCGGGCCAGCCGGTGTATGCCGCAGCCGCGGGAACCGTGGTGTACGCCGGGCTGCTGGCCGGCCGACACGTGGTGTCGTTGGCGCATCCGGGTGGTCTGCACACCAGCTACGAACCGGTGCAGGCCGGCGTGCGAGTTGGGCAGCTGCTGAGCGCCGGGACGGTGGTCGGTGAATTGTCGGCCGGCCATCCGGGCTGTCCGGTCGCGGCATGTTTGCACTGGGGAGCGATGTGGGGTCCGGCCGCTCGCGCCGACTATGTCGACCCGCTGGGGCTGCTGGCGTCCACCCCGATCCGGCTCAAGCCGCTGGGCGGGTGACTATTGCGGTCGCCGAGTGTGAGGTTGACGCGCGTATTCGGCAAAAAAAACGTGACACAACCCCACATTCGACGGCGGAGCTCAGGCCCGCGGGTGGGCCCGGTCGTGCACCGCGCGCAAACGGGCCACGGTGACGTGGGTGTAGAGCTGCGTGGTCGCCAGGCTGGAGTGGCCGAGCAACTCCTGCACAAATCGAAGGTCAGCCCCGCCCTCGAGCAGGTGGGTGGCCGCGCTGTGCCGGAGGCCGTGCGGTCCCATGTCGGGTGCGCCGTCGACCGCGGCGATGGTCTGATGCACGACGGTGCGGGCCTGGCGCACGTCGAGTCGCCGGCCTCGGGCGCCCAGCAGCAGCGCGGACGCCGACTCCGCGGTGGCCAGCGCGGGGCGCCCATCGGTCAGCCACACGCTCAACGCATCGGCGGCCGGTCCCCCGAACGGCGCCGTGCGCTGCTTGTCGCCCTTGCCCAGCACGCGCAGCACCCGAGCCCCGGTGTCGACGTCATCGATGTCCAGGCCGCACAGCTCGCTGACCCGGATGCCGGTCGCGTACAGCAGTTCCACGATCAGCCGGTCCCGCAGTGCCAGCGGATCACCTTGCTGGCAGCCGGATTTCGCGGCTGACATGGCGGCGAGGGCCTGGTCTTGACGCAACACCGCGGGCAGGGTGCGACGCGTCTTCGGTGTCTGCAGCCGCGCCGCGGGGTCGTCGGCCAGCAGTCCCTGTCGCAGCGCCCACGCGGTGAACGCTTTGACCGCCGAGGTGCGGCGCGCCAACGTGGTGCGCGCGGCGCCGGTGCCCGCCCCAGCGGCCAGCCAGGACCGCAGCACCGGCAGGCTCAGCCCGCGCAGGCCGGCGCCGGGCGCGCGTTCGTCGAGGAACGCGAACAACGACCGCAGATCGCCCAGGTACGCGCGACGGGTGTGCGCCGAGCGACCGCGTTGCAGCGACAAGAAGTCGTCGAACTCGTCGAGGATCGCCTCCACGCCCTCACGGTCGCAGACGCCGGTGGTCAGGCTCAACTGACGCGCCGCAATGTGTCCGGAGTGAGATCAGCCAGTGACGAATACCCGTCGACGGCCATGGTCAGGTCGGCCTCGGCCAGCAGCGAGCGCAGCACGTGCACGATCCCGTCGACGCCGCCCAGCGCCAGGCCGTAGGCGTACGGGCGCCCGACGCCGACCGCGCTCGCCCCGAGCGCGAGGGCTTTGACGACGTCGGCGCCGCTGCGGATCCCCGAGTCGAACAGCACCGGCAGCCCGTCGGCGGCCTCGACCACGGCGGGCAGGCAGTCCAGCGCGGGCAAGCCGCCGTTGGCCTGCCGGCCGCCGTGGTTAGAGCAGTAGATGCCGTCGACGCCACCGTCCTTTGCGCGACGTGCATCGTCGGCATGACAGATGCCCTTGACGATCAGTGGCAGCTTGGTCAGCGAGCGCAGCCACGGCAGGTCATCCCAGGTCAGCGGGTTGCCGAAGACCTGTATCCAACGCAGCACGGCGCCCTGCGGGTTCTCTTCGGGTGGCTGTGCCAGGCTGGCGCGGAACACCGGGTCGCTGGTGTAGTTGCTCAGGCAGTGGCCGCGCAGCTGCGGGAAGTTCGACGTGCTCAGGTCGCGCGGACGCCAACCGGTAACCCAGGTGTCGAGGGTGACGACGATGCCTTTGAAGCCGACCGCCTCGGCGCGGTGCACCAGGCTGGCCGCCAGCTCACGGTCGGTCGGGGTGTACAGCTGAAAGAACCCCGGGGTTGCGCCGAACTCGGCGGCAACCTCTTCCATGGGGTCGACGGTCAGCGTCGACATCACCATCGGCACCCCGGTGCTCGCGGCGGCGCGCGCGGTGGCCAGGTCGCCGTGGCCGTCTTGGGCGCACAACCCGATGACACCGATCGGCGCCATGAAGACCGGCGACGGCAACGTCAAGCCGAACATTTCGACCGACACGTCACGTTCCTTGGCGCCGACGAACATCCGCGGGATCAGACCCCAACGCTGGAAAGCTTCACAGTTGGCTCGCTGAGTGCGCTCGTCGCCGGCGCCGCCTGCAACGTACGACCAAATCGACGGCGGCAATGCCCTTTCGGCTTTGGCTTCCAGTTCCGCGAAGACCATCGGCAGCGACGGCACGACGCCGGCCAAGCCTTGGAGATAGATCTCGTTCTGGTAGTCGCCGAATGCCATGCGATGAGCATGCCAGTTGGCGATCAGTCAGCGTCGCCCGCCGCCGCTTCGGCTGCCGCGAGCTCCTTCTTCCACTGACGGAACGTCTCTTCGGTGCGACCGCGCCGCCAATAGCCGGAGATCGACGCCCACTTCGCGGCCACCTCACGCTCTTTGCGGATGTAGGGCCGAAGGTTGTGCATGACCGCCTGCGCTTCGCCGTGCACGAACGCGTGCACCTGCCCGGGGAGCCACGGGGCGGATTTGACCGCCTCGATCAATGGCGCATGGTCGCCCGCACGGTCTTCGCCGACCAAATCGGCGCGCCCGCCGCGGTAAATCCAATTGACCTGAACACCGTCCGGTGCGGTCAGCGGTATTTCGTCTTCGGGCTCGGCAGTCTCGATGAACGCCTGGCCAATTGCGTCGGCGGGCAACGCTTCCAGCGCAACACTGATGGCCGGTAGTGCGCTCTCATCGCCGGCCAGCAAATGCCAGTCGGCGGCCGGATCCGGAGAATAGGCGCCACTTGGGCCCATCAGGTAGACCGGCTGGCCCGGCTCGGCCGTGGCGGCCCATTGGCCGGCCGCGCCGTGCTCGCCGTGCACGACGACGTCGATCGCGACTTCGCGGGCAGCCGGGTCGGCACGCCGCACAGTCAGCGTGCGCACCACCGGCTGCTTGGCGGCCGGCAGGTCGGCGAAACTGTCCAGCGTCAACGGACCTGGCAGGGCCGCCACATCGACGTCATCGGCAACGACTACCAGCTTGACGTAAGAGTCGGTGAACTCGCTCGGGATGAATGTGTCAAACCCACTGCCGCCGAGAACAACCCGAACCATGTGCGACGTGACTTTCTCGCTCCGCAGCACTTCGAAAGTGTGCACTGGTCGACCGGCCACCCGATTTCTCCCGTTCCCAAGCCCTTCAACGCAGACCCCGTCGACTATACGAGCGCCGCCCTCACGGCGTGGGGCTCCGATTCCGCACTATTCGCCAGCGGCCGTCGTCACGCTCGGCCAAGCCGGCGAGCTCCAGCATCGCCAGCGGCGCCAATATCCGGGCCGGCTCCAGCGCGGCGGCGACGGCGATTTCGTCGACGGTCGCGACGCCGCGTCCCGGCAGCGCCTCATAGACCTGTCGCTCTGCGTCGCTGAGCCCGTCCAGCGGCGTCGCCGGGCGAGGCTGTTCGGGCGCCAGCTCGCCGACCCGACCCACCAGTTCGACGATGTCCTCGGCGCGGGTGACCACCTCGGCGCCGGCCCGCAGCAGGGCGTGGCATCCGGTCGACGCCGACGAGGTCACGGGCCCGGGCACCGCACCCACCACCCGGCCCAACACTCGCGCCCACGCGGCGGTGTTCGCGGCGCCGCTGCGCAAACCGGCTTCCACCACCACCGCCGCTCCGGCAAATGCGGCCACCAAACGATTGCGCGTCAGGAACCGGTGCCGTGCCGGTCGCACTCCCGGCGGGTATTCGGTGACCAGCAGCCCGTTGCCGCCGATACGATGCAATAAGCCGGAATGTCCAGCGGGATAAGGGATATCAATGCCGCCGGCCAAGACCGCGACGGTCACGCTGTCGGCTGCCAACGCCGCGCGGTGGGCCGCGCCGTCGATGCCGTAAGCCCCGCCGGAGACCACCGCGACATCCCGCTCGCCCAATCCGGTCGCCAGGTCTGCGGCCACCTGCTCGCCGTAGCTGGTTGCCGCCCGGGTGCCGACCACCGCGGCCGCCCGCTGTGCCATGACGTCGAGCCGTGCCGGCCCCATCGCCCACAACACCAGCGGCGGTTTGCCCTGTGGCTTGGCCGCGGCCGCGTCGCTGCCGAACGCGGCGAACGCCAGTACCGGCCACTCGTCGTCGTCCGGCGTGATCAGCCGGCCACCGCGGCGAGCGAGCCATTCGAGATCATCTGCTGCCCTGTCGATTTCGCGTCTTGCCTCGATACGACGGGCAAGTTCGTCACTGACCTGGCCCCGCCGCACTCGCTCGGCCGCTTCTGCCGGCCCAACCCGATACACCAGCGCGGCGAGTTCCACACAGGGCGGTTCGACGACCCGGGACAGGTAGGCCCATGCTCGCAACGTCAGGTCAGTCATCGGGCGGCTCCGGGTTGGCGAAAGCTCAATGCGACGGCCACCTCATCCCGCCCGGGTGATACGCGGCCGGCCAGATCGGCCAATGTCCATGCAACACGCATCGTGCGGTCCGCACCGCGGATGCTGAGCAGACCCCGTTCTAGCGCCGCGCGCAGTGGCTGCATCGCCGCTGCGCCAAGCCGGAATTGGCGGCGCAGCAGCGATCCGCTGACCTCGGCATTGGTGTCAAATCCGTGGGGCCGCCACCGCTCGGTGGCCGCACTACGGGCCAGTGCCACCCGGCTCCGGACCTGGGCCGTGGACTCTGCCTCGGCGGCCGCGAACGCGCTCATCCGCACCGGATGCATTTCGACTCGCAAGTCGACGCGATCGAGCAGCGGCCCCGATAACCGGCCCAGATAGCGACGCTTGACTGCTGCCGCGCAGATGCAGTCACGCGGATCCGCCGGGGCGCACGGACACGTGTTGGCGGCCATAACCAGTTGAAAGCGTGCCGGATAGCATGCCACCCCGTCTCGGCGGGCAAGGCGAATCTCACCGTCCTCCAACGGTGTTCGCAATGCTTCCATGACGTTCACGCTGATCTCGGCGCATTCGTCGAGGAAGAGCACCCCACGATGCGCCCGGCTCACCGCACCGGGCCGCGCCATCCCCGAACCGCCGCCGACCAGCGCGGCGACGCTGGAGCTGTGGTGCGGCGCGACAAACGGCGGTCGGGTGATCAGGGGCGTGGCATCCGACAGCAGGCCGGCCACCGAGTGGATAGCGGTGACCTCCAACGACTCGCCGTCCGACAGTGCTGGAAGAAGACCCGGAAGGCGTTGTGCCAGCATCGTTTTCCCCACGCCCGGCGGCCCGGTGAGCATCAGGTGATGCGCGCCGGCGGCGGCCACCTCGACGGCGAAACGAGCCTGGCTCTGCCCGATGACGTCGGCCAGATCCGCCGCCGGCTCAGCCTCTGGAACCGCTGCGGTGATCCGCTCGTCGAGCCGCGCCGATCCCTCGAGCCAGGCCTGCAACTGCGCAAGGGTGCGCACTCCCCAGACCTCGATGCCGTCCACCAGGCTGGCCTCAGGCAGGTTCTCCACCGGAACCACCGCGGCTTTCCAGCCCTCTTGCTTGGCCGCCAGGACGGCCGGCAGCACACCGCGCACCGGCCGAACCCGGCCGTCGAGTGCCAACTCGCCAAGCACCACAACCGCCTCCAGCTGTCGCCACGGCGTCCTCCGCTGCGCGGACAACACCGCGGCCGCCAGCGCGAGGTCGTAAACCGAACCCACCTTTGGCAGCGTTGCCGGTGAGAGGGCCAGCGTCAGACGAGACATCGGCCAGCGGTTGTTGCAATTGGTGATCGCGGCACGCACCCGGTCGCGTGACTCCTGCAACGCGGCGTCGGGCAGACCCACCAGGTGCACCCCCGGCAGGCCCGAAGTGATGTCGGCTTCGATCTCGACAATCTCGCCGTCCAACCCGAGCACCGCGACCGAAAACGCACGCCCCAGCGCCATCAGCCGATGCCTCGCAGGTGACTGATCTCCGGAGTGCGATGCCTGCCGATGCGCACACCGATAACGTCGATGCGCACCGCCGCCCACCGTCGCTCCTGGGTAGCCAGCCACAAGGCCGCCAGCCGCCGCAGTCGGCGCGCCTTCCGCTCGGTCACCGCGTGCGCCAGGCCGCCGAAACCGTCGCCGGTACGGGTCTTGACCTCGACGAACACCACCGTGTTCGTGGTCGGGTCGGCGGCGATCACATCCAGCTCACCGTAGCGGCACCGCCAATTGCGGGCGAGGATCCGCAACCCCAGTCCGGTCAGGTGTTCGGTGGCGAGCCGCTCACCGAGCGCTCCGATTTCGGCCCGCGTCAACGTCGTCATGCGGCCACAGTGCGACAGCACACCGACGCCGATATTCAACGCGACGCCGTCGGCGCGAGACGGAGGCCGGTTATCCCCAGTTGCGCCGCCATCCACAGCTAAGAAGCGCGCCCCGTTGCATCTGGAGTTCAACCGCCGTTAACATCGCGTTCAGGCGATGAAGCTCGCCTTATAACCGCCGTGCCGGCTGATGGCTTCTACCCGTAGTACATCGGGTTAGAAGGCGGGGTGGGCCAGTGAGTCACGAAACCCCCTCTTGCACAGCGGATTCAACGTATTCACCTGATGGCGCGTGGTTTTCACACGCCATCAGTTCGGCACGCCAATTGACACCTACTGAGAGGAAGACCGATGTCATTCGTCACCACCCAACCTGAGGCGCTCAGCGCCGCCGCCACCAGCCTGAGCGGTATCGGCAGCACGCTGAGCGCGCAAAACG
>DATJOR010000290.1:0-18520 GCA_035506875.1 Mycobacterium sp. | reverse complement strand
CACCGGCGGCAAGGTCGGATCCCAGCCACCGTCCTCGGCGTTCGCCGGACCGGCCAGACCGATCAGCAGCGCGATCGCAGCCAGAATCGGCCACACCAGCCCGGCCCGGCGCAACCCCTCGGCGTTTGCAGTCCAGCGGCGCATAAATCCTTCCCGCCTGTCAGTACTCGATGTAGCGGACTACGTAGGGCGTCATACCGCTGGTACGCACGGGCGCGACCCGGACCTTCAACCCGACGTCGGGCGCCTCGAGCATCTGACCGTCACCCAGATAAATCGTCACGTGCTGGCTGCCGCCGGGGCCGTAGAAGATCACGTCGCCACGGCGCATCTGCGAAACCGGGATCTTGCGGCCCAGGTTGTACTGCGAACCCGAATAATGCGGCAGCTTGATGCCCACCCCGGCGAACGAGTACAGCACCAGGCCCGAGCAGTCGAAGCCGACCGTGCCGGCCCCTGAGTCGATGCCATGGCTCGGCCCGGCGGCGGTGCCGCCGCCCCATGAGTACGGCACACCCAACTGCGAAAGCCCACGCCGGATCACGTACTCGGAGGCCTGCCGTCCGTACACCCGCGGAATGCGGCCGTTGGTGAAGCCGGTCGGCGTGGGCGCCAGCCCCAGCTGCTGCAGGAAGCTGCGCCCCAAGTTTGAGGTGACTTCGGAAGACGTCGCCGAAATCCCAAGGACCTTGTTGAGGATCGCGATCGGGTCACCCGGAACGTTGGCGCTGGGCACCATCGGCAACGTCGGGTCCCACTCGCCGGCCCACCGGCCGCCAGTACCCCGCGGGGCGTTGGGCGAACCCGGCGCCGCCGGATCCCAGCGGTCACCGGGGGACGACGCCGCCCGCGGTCCGGCATCCGGTCCGCCCGCGGATGCCGACCAAGTGCGGGCGGCGTCGAGTCTGGTTTGGGCCGAGTTACGCTCGTCGGCCAATCGGTTGGCTTCTTGCTGTTGCTCGCCGAACTTGCGGTGAATGTCGGTCAGTGCGGCCACCGCGGCGTTCTGGCTGGACTGGGCGTCGGCGACGGCCTTGTCCGCCTTCTGCTTTGCCAGCCGCGCCGCCGACTCCCTGTTCACCTGCTCGGTGCGGGCTCGTTGCAGGTTGTCCATCACCTGCCGGGAACTGGCGGCCAGCGTCTGGCCGGCGGCCGCGGTCGCGATGACGTCATCAGGGCTGGCCGCCGTGAGGTAACTGTCCGACGGACCATTGACGTAGGTCGCTACCGCGTAGCGGTCAAATCGCTTCTGGGCGGCGGCAATTGCGGCGTTGGCATCCTCGACCGCCTGCCGGCTGGCGTCGACCTCATGCTGTGCGGCTGCGACGTTGTCGCGCGCGGTTTCGACGTCGACCACAGCCTTGTTGACGCTTTCCTCTTCGGTCTGAATCTGCGCGCCGAGGTCCTGCAGACGCTGATTCGCCTGGGCGACATCCGCGATCAGTTTCGCCATGGCGTCCGGCTGGGCACCCGGATCGGCGTTTGCCAGGCCCGGGATACACAGCGTCACAACCACGCTGAGCATGGCCGGAGCAAGGCGACGGCTGAGCTTGGCGGCCAGTCGGATAGACGAGCCGCGGCGGTTGCGTCTCATTCGACTTGGATCTCCTATGGCTCAACGCGGGTGGACGGCGCTGGACTTTGGGCCCCCAGCAATCACTGGAAGCGCGATTCAGATCAAAAGTATCCTCTGCACCGTATGTCACATCTGAACCAATGGAAACTTTAGTAACAAATTACAAGTGTGTTCTTCCGAGAACTGTGACCCTACGGTGACATCACTGATTTGCCCGCAACTCCGCGCGGGTGCCGCGCGTATCCGACACAAGCGGAATACGGCGAGTTAGACGTTCTGGCCCGGTTGTTCCGAGGTCGCTGCCGCGTCTTCTGGCGACTTTGCTGAGCGCCTGGTGCGCAATTGCATGATGCGGGTGCCGATCACCGCCGCCAGCACACCGATGAGGAGCACGATGGTGAAGGCGGTCCAGGGAAATTGCGGCGTGTTGAGCTGGTGCAAGAAATTCTGCGCAGAGACCACCGGGTTGCCGGTCTTGGCATTATCTTCGCCGATCTCCAGCGTGGAGCGTGGGAAATGCGTGCTGTAGCTGCCGACGAAGTTTGGGCTGAGCACCAGCACGGTGGCATCGGTGTGTTGGGCGCCGACTCTGGTCGCGATGTCGCGAAGCGGGGTGTCGTTGGCGGGGTTGTGGTCGAGCACGACGATCTTGAGATCAATCCCGTCATGGTGCGCTTGGTCGATCACCTGCAGCAGCGCCGGCGTGACCGCCGCGGGCGCGCTGACGTTTTTTGCCGTGACCTGCTCCTGCACTAGCGCCAGGCACTGCTCGGGCGGTGTGGCCGGGTCGGCACCGACAGTGCCGCAGATCTCGCCCGGTATATAGAGCGGCGCGTGCGAGGTGGTCACGGTCCAAGACCGTACCGCGCGATGAGGGTGCGGGCCGTGTCCGGGCCGCCTCTGCGGCGGCACTCAATCACTGCTGGAACACGCCGCTTGGGCTCAAGGGGTGGTTGCAGTCTCGCGGTGGCGTGGGGTGGTTGCCGCTGGAATACAGGACAAGCGTACTGTTAGACTGAACTCGTCGACATGGCCCGTCGGCGCCAATGAACTAAATCACGGGAGTTGATGTGACCAGCAAAGATTCGGTGAATTCATTCGAAGCGCGCAACACCCTGGCGGTCGGCGACAAGAGTTACCAGATCTATCGCCTCGACGCCGTGCCCGGCACGGAGAAACTCCCCTACAGCCTCAAGGTGCTCGCGGAAAACCTGCTGCGCAACGAGGACGGCAGCAACATCACCAAAGACCACATCGAGGCGATTGCGAACTGGGACTCGTCGGCCGAGCCCAGCATCGAGATCCAGTACACGCCCGCCCGTGTCGTCATGCAGGACTTCACCGGTGTGCCGTGCATCGTGGACCTGGCCACCATGCGTGAGGCCATCCGGGACCTGGGCGGCGACGCCGAGAAGGTCAACCCGCTGGCGCCGGCCGACCTGGTGATCGATCACTCGGTGATCGCGGATCTCTTCGGCCGCGCCGACGCGTTCGAGCGCAACGTCGAAATCGAATACCAGCGCAACGGCGAGCGCTATCAATTCCTGCGCTGGGGACAGGGCGCCTTCGCCGACTTCAAAGTCGTGCCGCCAGGCACCGGCATCGTGCATCAGGTCAACATCGAATACCTCGCACACGTGGTGATGGAGCGCGACGGGGTCGCTTACCCCGACACCTGCGTCGGTACCGACTCGCACACTACGATGGTCAACGGCCTGGGCGTATTGGGCTGGGGTGTGGGCGGTATCGAAGCAGAGGCCGCGATGCTCGGTCAGCCCGTCTCGATGCTCATCCCGCGGGTGGTCGGCTTCAAACTCACCGGCGAGATCCAGCCCGGCGTGACGGCCACCGACGTGGTGCTCACCGTCACCGAGAAGCTGCGCAAGCACGGCGTAGTCGGCAAGTTCGTCGAGTTCTACGGCGAGGGCGTGGCCGAAGTGCCGCTGGCGAACCGCGCGACGCTGGGCAACATGAGCCCCGAATTCGGTTCCACCGCAGCGATTTTCCCGATCGACGACGAGACCATCGACTACTTGCGGTTCACCGGGCGCAACGAAGAGCAAGTCGCGCTGGTCGAGGCGTACGCCAAAGAGCAGGGCTTGTGGCACGACCCCAAGCACGAGCCGGAATTCTCCGAGTATCTCGAGTTGAACCTGGCCGACGTGGTGCCCTCGATCGCGGGACCGAAGCGGCCGCAGGATCGAATCGCGTTGTCCGAGGCGAAATCCACGTTCCGCGAGCAGATCCCCACGTACGTCGGCGACGACCCGGACAAGAAGGACTACTCGAAGCTGGACGAGGCAGTCGACGAAACGTTCCCGGCCAGTGACCCAGGCGCACTGAGCAACGGCCACGCCGACGACCACAAACCGATGGAGTCGGCCGCGAAACATGCCAAGGGCCGGGTGAGCAACCCGGTGACAGTGAAGTCTGAGGAACGCGGCGAATTCGTGCTCGACCACGGCGCGGTGGTGATCGCCGCCGTCACCTCATGCACCAACACGTCCAATCCCGAGGTGATGCTCGGCGCGGCGCTGCTGGCGCGCAATGCCGTCGAGAAGGGCCTCACCTCCAAGCCCTGGGTGAAGACCACGATGGCGCCCGGCTCGCAGGTCGTCAGCGACTACTACGAAAAGGCCGGGGTCTGGCCCTATTTGGAGAAGCTCGGCTTCTACCTTGTCGGCTACGGATGCACCACCTGCATCGGCAACTCCGGCCCGCTGCCCGAGGAGATCTCGAAGGCCGTCAACGACAACGACCTTTCCGTCGCCGCGGTGCTGTCCGGGAACCGGAACTTCGAGGGCCGCATCAACCCGGACGTGAAGATGAACTATCTGGCCTCGCCGCCGCTGGTGGTCGCCTACGCGCTGGCCGGGACGATGGACTTCGACTTCGACTCGCAACCGCTGGGCACGGACAACGACGGCAACGACGTCTTCCTCAAAGACATCTGGCCGTCGCAGAAGGACGTCTCCGACACCATCGCGTCGGCGATCAACCGGGAGATGTTCGTCAAGAACTATGCCGACGTGTTCAAGGGCGACGAGCGGTGGCGTAACCTGCCCACCCCCAGCGGCAACACCTTTGAGTGGGACCCCGACTCGACCTATGTGCGCAAGCCCCCGTACTTCGAGGGGATGCCTGCCGAGCCGGAGCCGGTCAGGGATATCAGCGGCGCGCGGGTGCTGGCGCTGCTCGGCGACTCGGTGACCACCGACCACATTTCGCCGGCCGGCAGCATCAAGCCGGGCACCCCGGCGGCGCAGTATCTCGACGAGCATGGCGTCGCGCGCAAGGACTACAACTCCTTCGGCTCGCGGCGCGGCAACCATGAGGTGATGATCCGCGGCACGTTCGCCAACATCCGGCTGCGGAACCAACTACTCGCCGGATTAGGGGAAGTTGTCTCCGGTGGATACACCCGCGACTTCACGCAGCCCGACGGACCGCAGGCCTTCATCTATGACGCTGCGCAAAACTATGCCGCAAAAGACATTCCGCTGGTCGTGCTCGGTGGCAAGGAATACGGTTCAGGCTCGTCGCGGGACTGGGCGGCCAAAGGTACGTTGCTACTGGGCGTGCGTGCGGTGATCACCGAGTCGTTCGAGCGCATCCATCGCTCCAACCTGATCGGTATGGGCGTGATCCCTTTGCAGTTCCCCGAGGGCAAAACCGCCGAGTCGTTGGGACTCGACGGCACCGAGGTATTCGACATCACCGGCATCGAAGCGCTCAACGATGGCAAGACACCAAAGACGGTGCACGTCAAGGCCAAAAAGACGGGGACGGCCGCCGAAGAAGCGGTGGAGTTCGACGCCGTGGTGCGCATCGACACACCGGGTGAAGCCGACTACTACCGCAACGGCGGCATCTTGCAGTACGTACTGCGCAACATGCTCAGGTCAAGCTAGCCAGGAACTGGCCGTGCCCAAGGTCAGCCAGGATCATCTGGCGGCCCGTCGCCGTCAGATCCTCGACGGTGCTCGTCGCTGCTTTGCCGAATTCGGCTACGAGCAAGCGACGGTGCGCCGCCTGGAACATGCCATCGGCTTGTCGCGGGGAGCGATCTTCCATCACTTCCGCGATAAAGACACGTTGTTCTTCGAACTGGCCCGCGAGGACGCAGAGCGGATGGCCGCGGTCGCGTCCCGAGAGGGTCTCATCCAGGTGATGCGGGACATGCTCAATGCGCCCGACCAGTTCGACTGGCTCGCCACGCGATTGGAGATCGCGCGGAAGCTGCGCCACGACCCCGCGTTCAGTCGCGGGTGGGCGGAGCGTTCTGCGGAGTTGACGGCGGCGACGATTGATCGGCTGCGTCGGCAGAAGCAGGCCGGGCGGGTGCGCGACGACATCCCCAGCGACGTGCTGGTGTGTTACCTGGACCTGGTTCTCGACGGGCTAGTAGCCCGGGTGGCCTCCGGTGAAGATCCGCAACGCCTTAGCGCCGTCCTCGATCTGGTCGAGAGCTCGGTACGCCACGGATAAGTCGTCGCGGCGACCGTATCGGCTTACCGGGACCGGGTGCGGTGGTTGGGACCACCGCGGCTGCGCATCGTGGTGCCCGACTCGCGCAGCATGCTATGTATCGAGCCGTACGACCTGCCGGTGGACGCGACCAGAGTCCGAATGCTGGCCCCACCTTCGTATGCGCTGCGCAGTTCGCCCAACAACTGCGTGCGCGATTTCTTTGTTTTCCTCATCGGCGCCTCCCCGCTGAACAGGATCCCCAAAGCACATAGAGTAAGAAGCCGACGTCAGCGGCGCGGCGATTTGACGAAATCGCCTGCGGCGCCGTCGAGCCGAGTAGGGCGACCTGTCGAACACGAGGCCGCGCGGAGGACCCGTGAAGCTAACGGTCAAGCCAACTCGATGAGATCCCGGTATTCCTCGGACCAATGGTCTTCGGTGCCGTCGGGCAGCAGCACGACACGTTGCGGATCGAGTGCTTCGGCGGCGCCGGGGTCGTGCGTGACCAGCACCACCGCACCGGCGTAGCTGCGCAGCGCGTCCAGCACCTGCTCACGCGAAGCCGGATCGAGGTTGTTCGTCGGCTCGTCGAGCAACAACACATTCGCCGTCGACGCCACCAGACCCGCAAGTGCGAGCCGGGTCTTCTCCCCGCCGGACAGCGTGCCGGCCGGCTGCTCGAGCTGGCTGCCGCTGAACATGAAGGCCCCGAGCAGACCCCGCAAGTCTTGCTCCCCGGAATCGGGTGCGGCGTGCCGGATGTTCTGCCATACCGTCGCGGCGTCGTCGAGGGTGTCGTGCTCCTGCGCGAAATACCCGAGTTTCAAACCGTGTCCGGGCTCCAGCGCCCCGGCGTCCGGCTGCTCGACGCCGGCCAGCAACCGCAACAACGTAGTCTTGCCCGCGCCGTTGAGGCCGAGCACGACCACCCGGGAGCCGCGATCGATGGCGAGGTCGACGCCGGTGAAGACTTCCAGCGATCCGTAGGTCTTGGTCAGACCAGTGGCCACCAGCGGGGTGCGCCCGCAGGCCGCCGGACTCGGAAACTTTATCCGGGCCACTTTGTCGGCTACCCGTTCTTCGTCAAGCGCGGCCATCATCCGGTCGGCACGCCGCAACATGTTCTGGGCCGCAACGGCTTTGGTGGCCTTGGCGCCGAGTTTGGCGGCTTGGGCGCGCAATGCTGTCGCCTTGCGTTCGGCGTTGGCACGTTCGCGGCGGCGGCGCTGCTCGTCGGTGGCGCGGGCGTCGAGATACTTCTGCCAACCCATGTTGTAGACGTCGACTTCACCGCGCACCGCGTCGAGAAACCAGACCCGGTTGACCACGTCGGCCAGCAACTCGACGTTGTGGCTGATGACGACCAGCCCGCCGGTGTGGTTGCGCAGGAAATCCCGTAGCCAGCCCAGTGAATCGGCGTCGAGGTGGTTAGTCGGCTCGTCGAGCAGCAACGTGGTGGCCGAGCCCGCACCGGTGACCCCGTTGTCAGCGGCGGCGAACAGAATTCGCGACAACTCCACCCGGCGGCGCTGGCCGCCGGACAGCGTGCGCAACTGCTGGGTCAGCACCCGATCGGGCAACCCGAGACTTGCGCAAATGCGGCCTGCTTCGCTTTCGGCGCCGTAACCGCCCAGCGCGGCGAAGCGCTCCTCGAGTTGGCCGTAGCGGCGGATCGCACGGTCGCGTGCGGCGTCGTCGGCGACCTCGGCCATCAGCGCCTGCTGCTTTTCCAGGTCGGTGAGTAGCGTGTCCAGCCCGCGCGCGGACAACACCCGATCACGGGCCAGGACGTCGAGATCGCCCTCTTTGGGATCCTGCGGCAGATAACCGATCTCGCCGTTGCGGCTCACCGTGCCGGCGTACGGCTCACTCTCCCCCGCCAGGATGCGCAGCGTGGTGGTCTTCCCGGCGCCATTTCGCCCGACCAGCCCGATGCGGTCACCGGGCTGTATCCGCAGGGCCGGGCCGTCTGCAAAGAGCAACGTGCGCGCACCAGCGCGGACCTCGAGGTCCGTAGCCGTGATCACAGTCACTCTCCTTATGCAGTGTTACTTAGTTACTTATCGTCGGTGAACGCCGGCGGCCGTTTCTCGGCACGCGCGGCAACGGCCTCTTCGAAGTTGGTGGTGAGCAGGCGAACGAAGAGCTGGCCCAGGCCCTCGGCCTGCATGTGCCCTTCCAGGCTAGCGGCGTCCAGTCCACTCCACAGTGTGCGCTTGGTCAACTCGACGCCCGGCCGTGAGAACGCCGCGATGCGTTCGGCCATCGCGTAGCAGGTCTCCAGGAGTTGGTCCTCCGGCACTTGCCGCGACACCAGCCCGATGCGCACGGCTTCCTCGGCGTCGATGTCGCGACCGGTCAGCATGATCTCGAATGCCCGCGACGAACCGATGGCCCGGGGCAACAAGTAGCTCAGACCCAGCTCGCTGGCGGTCAGCCCATTGTTGATGCCCGCGGCGCGGAAATAGGCTCCGCTCGATGCGACGCGGATGTCGGCGGCAAGCGCCAGGCATAGCCCGCCGCCGATCGCCGCCCCGTTGACGGCGGCGATCACCGGTTGGTGCAGCCGTCGCAGCGCCAAGATGACGTCGTCGAGGACCTGCATCGAACGCAGTGCATAGGTCGGCCGGGTCAGGCCTTCGACGTGCGGCACCTCCCCCGCCGACTTGTGATCAGCGCCCGAGGAGAAGCCTCGGCCCGCACCGGTCAGCACAACCACGCGCACCGAGTTGTCGTAGGTGACCTCTTCCAGTGCCGTCTTGAGCGGAACCATCACGTCGAACGCCATGGAGTTCATTCGCTCCGGCCGGTTGAGGGTGATGAGCGCAACTTGTGGTCGCGGATGTTCAACGAGGACCAAATTCACCGTTGAACGGTAACCCGCCGACCCCGCGCGACGACGATGGCGGCCGGATAGCGGCCAGCTGTGGGGCACCGCCCGCTTGGGGGGACAGTCCGGCAGTCAGACCGGAGTTATCAGGCCTGGTCTTTCGCCTGCGCCGCGATCGCCGCGTCGATGTCGAGGTTCTTCACCTGCTGGACCAGATCCTCCAGTGCGGCCGGCGGCAGGGCGCCGGCTTGGTTGAACACCAGCTTGCCCTTCTTGAACGCCATCAGCGTGGGGATGGACCGGATCTGGGCCGCCGCGGCAAGTTGCTGTTCGGCTTCGGTGTCGACCTTGGCGTGCACGATGTCCGGGTGCTTCTCCGCGGACGCGGCGAAGGTGGGCGCGAACTGGCGGCACGGTCCGCACCAGGAGGCCCAGAAGTCGATGAGAACGATGTCATTGCCGTTGATGGTGTCATTGAACTTTTCGGCAGTCAGGTCTTGGGTGGTCACGGCCTACTCAACGCCGTGAACTGCCTTAATGTTCCCGACGGTCAGGTCAGGTGGTCGAAGTCGCCGCGGACCCAGGCGGCGTGGCGGGCGGCCGATCGCTGGACCGCGGCGTGAGCGTCGGAGTCGATGGCATTGGTGAAAAGGCCGTAGATGCGGTCGAAATCCAACGCCGCCAGCGTGCCGGCCATGCGCTCCACCACGGCCGCGGACAGCGGAAGGCGGTTGGGGTAACTGCGCAGAAACGCAACGGTGCGCCGGTCCGGATTGGGAAAGATGGTGTCGCCGGCCAGCAGCACCCCGCGCCCGTCGGCCCCCTCGGTCCAACACGCGACGGCGCTGCCGGGGAAATGCCCGCCCACCCGGACCACGGACAGCGACGGGGTCAGTTGCAAGGTATCCGACCACTGCTGGATCACCGGGTCGGGACGCATCACCCACTCGGCGTCCGCGGCGTTCACATACACCGGTACGTCACCTAGCCGGTGGCTCCACTCGACTTGCGCACCGTACATATGCGGATGGCTGGCCACGATGGCGATGACCGGCCCGCGCTCGAGGACCGCGGCCACGGCGTCATCGTCGACAAAGCCCGACGGATCCCACAACACGTTGCCGGCATCGGAACACACCAGCTTGCCCAGCTGTCCGATTCCCAACGCCGGCGAACTGCCGATCGCGACGAGCCCGTCTTCAACGACGGCGACGTGCGACCGCACCCCTTCGGCGATCAGCTGCTCCAACGTCGCCCATTGCTGCCCCTCGGCCGGCACCCACTGCCGGTCGTCGGCGCAAATCGCGCACACGCTTGATGCGGCGCTGTGCTCAACGCCACAGGTTCTGCAGAGCCAGAACATGTCACAACTCTACGGCCGCTGCGAACCACAACCGACATCATCTGAGGCACAGCACCACTCGCTGACCTCGGACCCTACGGTTGCGTCGGCGTAGGTTACGCCTTCGTCGCCGTAGGTTACGGTTGCGTACCCCTTCGCGCCTCGGACACACTGCGTGGCGAGTCATCAGGGGAAGGGAAAACCGTTGGGGCACTACATCGCTAACCTGCGCGACATCGAGTTCAATCTGTTCGAGGTCTTGAACATCGGCAGCGTTCTCGGCTCCGGGCGTTACCGGGATCTCGACGTCGACACGGTCCACACGATGCTCGGTGAGGTCGCGCGGCTGGCCGAGGGCCCGATCGCTGACTCGTTCGCCGACGCCGACCGCAACCCGCCGGTTTTCGAACCGGACCGTCACGCCATTTCGGTCTCTGCGGAGTTGGCCAAATCGGTGCAGACGGTCAAAGACGCCGAGTGGTGGCGAATCGGTCTTGCCGAGGACATCGGGGGTGTGTCCGCGCCAAGCCCGGTGACGTGGGCTATCAACGAAATGCTGCATTGCGCTAATCCGGCGGCGGCCTTTTTCTACAGCATGGGCCCGGCGATGGCCAACGCACTCTTCGTGGAGGGCACCCAACAGCAGAAGCAGTGGGCGGCGATGGCACTGGAACGGGGTTGGGCCGCCACCATGGTGTTGACCGAGGCTGACGCAGGTTCCGACGTCGGCGCGGGCCGCACCAAGGCGATCGCGCAGCCGGATGGCAGCTGGCACATCGAGGGCGTCAAACGTTTCATCTCTGGCGGCGACGTCGGCGACACCGCCGAAAACATCTTCCATCTCGTGCTGGCCCGGCCCGAGGGCGCTGGTGCGGGTACCAAGGGCTTGAGCCTGTTCTACGTGCCCAAATACCTCTTCGACCCGGAAACCTTCGAAATCGGTTGCCGGAATGGGGTTTTCGTCACCGGTCTGGAACACAAGATGGGCCTCAAAGCCTCCCCGACCTGTGAGTTGACTTTCGGCGCTCATGGATTGCCCGCGGTTGGCTATCTGGTGGGCGACGTGCACAACGGGATTGCGCAGATGTTCACCGTCATCGAGCATGCGCGGATGACCGTTGGCGTCAAGGCCGCCGGCACGCTGTCCACGGGATATCTCAACGCGCTGGCATTCGCCAAGCAGCGGGTCCAGGGCGCGGATCTCACCCAGATGACCGACAAAGCCGCGCCGCGGGTCACGATCATGCACCACCCCGATGTGCGCCGCAGCCTGATCACCCAGAAGGCCTATGCCGAGGGTCTGCGGGCGCTCTATCTCTACGCCGCGATGCACCAGGATAGTGTTGTCGTACAACATGTTTCAGGTGTAGACGCCGAGATGGCACACCGTGTCAACGATCTGCTACTCCCAGTGGTCAAGGGGGTGGGCTCAGAACGGGCGTACGAAATCCTGACCGAGTCGCTGCAGACGCTCGGCGGGTCGGGCTTTTTGACCGACTACCCCATCGAGCAGTACATCCGTGACGCCAAGATCGACTCGCTCTACGAGGGCACCACCGCAATCCAGTCGCTGGACTTCTTCTTCCGCAAGATCATCCGCGACCGCAGCGAAGCCCTCGAGCACGTGGCGTCGCAGATCAGCCACACCATCGACACCTGTGACGACGCGTTGCGGCAGCCCGCCGGGCTGCTGGGCACCGCGCTCGACGACGTCCGGGCGATGACCGCCACCTTGACCGGTTACCTGCTGGCGGCTGCGGAAAACCCCACGGAGATATACAAAGTCGGGCTGACTTCGGTGCGATTCCTGCTGGCCATCGGCGACTTGCTCATCGGTTGGCGGCTGTTGGTGCAAGCCGACATCGCGCAATCGGCCCTGGCCGCCGCGCCGACACAAGACGAACCCTTCTATCAGGGCAAAATCGCGACCGCGCAATTCTTCGCGCAGAACATGCTGCCGAACATCACCGCATTGCGCGGCATCATCGACACCATCGACGACGGCATCATGCACCTTCCCGAAGCGGCGTTCTAGAGACGACTGCCCCCGCACACATAGCTGGCTCATAATCGCCCGCCAGCCGGTGCTCAGCTGCGCCACGAATTCTGAGAAGCGTTGCATGGCCAGCCCGAAAGGACCCCAATGTCTGTCACTTCCGCGCGACTAACCCGATTGGCGATCTTCACGCTCACCGGCGCAACCGCGCTGTCCGTCGCCGCCTGCAATGCGTCGAGCACGCCGAAGCCCCCCAGCGCAGCGGGCCCGACGAGTTCCGCTGCGGCTTCCCCTTCAACCCCTTCGAAGTCCCCGTCCGCGAACGGCAAGGCCTGGGTCAACGGGATGATCGCGTCGGTGTCGGGCGACGCGATACAGGTCACCCAGCAGAGCGGCAACGCCACAGTGGACTTCACCCCGTCGACGAAGATCGCCGAGATCACCCCCGGGCAGCTGACGGACGTCACCGCCGGCAGTTGCGTTGCGGTGCATCCCACCCGGGACAGCGCCGGCACCGGCGGCGCGATCACCGCGCAATTCGTGCGCATCAGCCCGGCCGTTGACGGCAAATGCCAAGAGCCCGAACACCCAGCGCGTGCAAATGCGAAGCATCGCGCGGTCAGCGGCACGGTTGCCACGGTCGCGGGTAACACCATCACCGTCAACGCCACCGACGCCGACGGCAACAGCTCGCAATCCAACGTGACCGTCACCGACACGACCAAGTACACCAAGCAGACCGCGACCGACGCGCAGGCACTGAGTCAAGGTAAGTGCGTCGCCGCGCGAGGGAGCAAAGACGACAGCGGCACGCTGCAGGCGACGTCGATCAGCGTTCAACAGGCTGATAACGGCACCTGCGCGCAGCCCGGCGGCAGGCATCACCAGCACTAGCCGGTGGGAAGGTTCAGTACGACTTCGGCAGGCCGAGGCTGTGCTGCGCGATGTGGTTGAGGATCATTTCGCGCGTGATCGGCACGGTTTTGAACAGCCGGACGAACTCGTACATGTTGGCCAGCGCGACCTCGCGGGTAAAGCCGCTGCCGCCGTGCACCTCGATCGCCTGGTCCAGGCAGCGGATGGCAGCATCGGCGGCCAGGAATTTGGCCATGTTGGCGGGTTCGCCGACATCGGCTCCGGCGTCGTAGCCGGCGGCGGCGTGACGTGTCATTAGCCGGGCAGCCTCGAGCGCAATCTTGGCTTCCGCCAACGGATGCGCGACGCCCTGGTGCGCGCCGATCGGCACCTGCCACACCTCGCGTTCTCGCGCGTAGGCGACGGCTTTGTCGAGGGCGTAGCGGCTGACGCCGTTGCAGATCGCCGCGATGATCACCCGCTCGGGGTTCATGCCGTCGAATGCGACGCGCAATCCATTGCCTTCGCCACCGACCAGCCGATCGGCCGGGACGGCGACGTGGTCGAAGAACACGGTGAACGATTTGTCGGTGATCTCGAACGTCATCGGGATGCGGTGCATCTCGATTCCGGGTGTGTCGCGGTCGACCAGGAACAGCGAAAGCTGCGCGCGGCCTCTCGCGTCGGTGCCGGTGCGAGTGACGACCAGCAGCGCGTCGGCTTGGTCGGCCGCGGTGATGAATGTCTTCTGGCCGGTGATGTAATACTTGTCACCGTCACGGTGTGCGGTGGTGGCGAGCTGGTGGCTGTTGGATCCGGCGTCGGGTTCGGTGATCGCGAACGCGATCTTGACTTTTCCCGCCGCCATCGGGGCCAGCCACTGCTGTTTCTGCTCTTCGTTGGCGTGTCGCGCCAGCAGGCTGCCGACGATTCCCGGTGAGATCATCAGCATGATCTGCGGACAGCCCGCCGTGGCGGCCTCTTCGGCGACGATGTTCATCGCGCTCAATCCCATTCCACCGCCGCCGTAGTCCTCCGGCAGGTTCACGCCGACGAAGCCGCCCGCCGCCAACGCATCCCACAGCTCGGTGGGGTGCTGCAGGGTCTCGCTGCACCGGCTGAAGTAGGCGTTGCCGAAGCCGGCGACGATGCCGTGCACCGAGTTACGTAACTCGGCTTCTTCCACGTCGGTCAGCATCACCGGAAGTCCATCCAGTGCCCGTGCGGGGTGAACCCGAGAAGGAACGGGATCTCGATGCGGCATATGGGACCCGCGGTGATGTCGTCAGTATCGAAAATGACGTATTCGCCGAGGTTTTCGGTCCAGCGGGACACCGGGACCATCAGGTAGCCGTCGCCTTCCACGGCATCGGGAGTGCGCGGGACAAACGTCGGCTCCATCACCAGCGCGGGGCGCTCGTGTCGCAGCCGGTATTGCTGTTCGGTGCCGTCGGCGCGATCGCGCACGACCAGGCTGTGCATACGCATCCCGTTGCCCTTGGCTTCGCCGCCGATCAGGTAACCCCAGCGGTGTCCGCGCCCGTAAAAGCGTTCGTCGACCTTGGGCAACTCGCACGGGCGATCCTCGAGCAGTTCAGATTTCACGCTGCCACCGGCCAGGTCGACCGTCCAGCGACCCAGCGTGCTGCGCGCCAGATTGAAGAACAGTGCGACATCATCGCCCTTGAACCCGTCGATGTCCAACGGGAACGGCGGCCGCTCGAAGAGCGGCGCTTCCAGGGTCAGCGTGTCGCCGTCGACGTCAGCCGCGAGGGTATGCATCGCATACTGCGGCTCGATTTCAGCGGTGATCCAACGGATCTCGCCATGCTCGACGTCGTCGCGCGGCACCAGCGCCAGCATGGTCGGGAGCTCCGGATGCCACCCTTGCACCGACTGGCCGTGCTCAATCCGGTCCGGGTCGAACACGAAACCCTGAAACGGCAACACCATCCATTCCGGAGTGAGCCACATGTCGTGGACCTCCGAGGAATACGGCGCATCCCAGAGCTCGCGGGATGCCACTGTTTCGTCCGGCGCTACCACATGGACGGTGACGTACGGCTTGTGGTTGCTGTAGGCCCAGCCATAGAGCGTGCCGGTTGCGCTGTCCCATTTCGGGTGCGCGGTAAACGCGGCGTCACCGTAGCCGGCCCGGTCGAAAATCCCGCGCGACAGTTGCGCCGACCACGGCACCACGCCACGGGTGTCCAGAGTGATCGGGTCCAGTGCGACCGGTGGGCTGCCCTGTTCACCGGACGCGAGAACCTCGCCGCCAAACGGGAAGCAGTTGATGTTGTTGGTGCCCTGAGGAATTCCGCGGGTGAACTCGTCACGCACGGCGGCGCCGAAACCGATGTTGCGCCAGTCGGTCCAATCGCCGTCGGTCCAGCAGAACATGCCGCGGTGATGCTTGTCTTCCAGCAGGTATTTCGGTGTTCGAACCCAACGGTTACGAAAGTCGGCCCGGCCGTTGTCGAAGGTCAGCCCCTGCACCATGCCATCCATCGCCAGCAGACCGTTGGCGCCCTGGCGGGTCGGCCGCTTGAACGTCGGGCCGACCCGGTAGAACCCACCCGCAAGGTCCTTGGGGATTTCGCCGAATGTGGTCACGCAGTCCTCGACCGTCGCCTCGAAACGCATCGGCCGGAACGCACCGGTTAGCACCGCGGCATCCGGGACATTCACCATAAGACTTAGTATACTAAGTGGCGTGACGATGGCAAGAGCGTCCCGTGCACCCGACCTAGTGGCCGCTACCCTGCGTCGGCGGATACTGTCCGGCGAACTCGTGCCAGGCGATTCGTTGCCCACCGAAGGCGAACTGGTCAGCCAACTCGGCGTGAGCCGGGAAACGGTCCGCATGGCGCTACGACTGCTGGACGCCGAGGGGCTCACCGCCACCAGCCAGGGCCGCAGCGGTGTACGCATCCGCCATCCCGAACCCGAACGAACGGCTCATTCACTGGTGCAGTTGTTCACCCTGACCGGCGCGACCTGGGGCGACCTGCTGGACTTCCGGAAGATGCTCGAGCCCGCGGCGGCGGCTCACGTCGCCGAGCACGCCACCGCGCAACAACGCGAGCGCATCGCCGCTGTCGCCGAGCGCGGCATCGCGCCCGACGGCACCGGATATCACGAATTCCACGAGCTGCTGGTGCAGGCCAGCGGAAACCCGCTTCTCACAACCGTTTTGGCTGCCGTCGAACAGGCGGTGCGGTGGGCGGCGGCCGAACAAGACATCACTCAATACGACCGCGACGAAGCCGCGAAGTCCCATCGCGCGATCGCCGCTGCCATCACCGGAAAAGACCCTCAGAAAGCCGAACGCCGGATGCGCCAGCACCTCGATGCCGCGCTGCGTCACGTCGAAGCGTCGGGACTGCGCGGGGCACCGATGATCCCGCCGTCACGCTGGAGCGGGGAAAACAGCGATCTGCCCTGGCGGTGACGCCTTAAGCCTTGCTGCGCCAGCCACGCTCGAACGGCAACCGCCACGCGCGCGGCGCGATCAACGGATGAACCGCGTTGGGACCCCACGAATCGAGGTCGTAACTGCGTGCCGGCGGCGGGTCCTCAAGCAGCGGGGCCGAGACCTCCCAGAGTCGCTCGATACCCTCTGCGGTGTTGTACAGCGTCCGATCGCCGCGCATCGCGTCAAGAATCAGCCGCTCGTAGGCTTCGAGGACATCACCGGCGTGGCCGGTCTCCTCCATCGTGAACTGCAGGCTGAGCTTGTCCAACTTCATTCCCGGTCCAGGCCGCTTGCCGTAAAACGACAGCGACATCTTGGACACATCGGCAAGGTCAAAGGTCAGGTGATCCGGACCCTTTTGTCCCACACCAGATCCGGGCGGAAACATACTCCTCGGCGGCTCGTGGAATGCGATGGAGATGATGCGCTGTCCCTCAGCGAGGCCCTTGCCGGTGCGCAGAAAGAACGGGACACCCGCCCAGCGCCAGTTATCGATCTCGGCTTTGAGCGCGACGAAGGTTTCGGTATCCGAGTCCGGAGCCACGCCAGGCTCGTCGCGGTAACCCCGGTATTGCCCGCGCACCACCTCGTTTGGATCAAGCGGGCGCATCGAGCGGAACACCTTGTTCTTCTCGTCGCTGATCGCTTCCGAAGCAAGTTCAGTCGGGGGCTCCATCGCGACGAACGCCAGAATCTGGAACAAGTGGGTCACCACCATGTCCTTGAACGCGCCCACGGATTCGTAGAACCCGGCGCGGTTCTCACAGGTGAGCCGCTCCGGCACGTCAATCTGGATGTGGTCGATGAAGTTTCGATTCCAGATCGGCTCGAACAATCCGTTCGCGAACCGGAACGCGAGAATGTTCTGCGCGGCTTCTTTACCCAGGAAGTGATCGATGCGGAAGATCTGCTCTTCTTCGAAGATCTCGTGAATCGCTTTATTGAGTTCTCGCGCGCTGTCCAGGTCTACGCCGAACGGCTTTTCCATGACGACCCGCGAGTTGTGCACGAGATCCGCCTTCTGCAGGGTCTCCATGACCGGCATCACCGCCGCGGGCGGGACGCTGAGGTAATGCAGCAGGTGGGCATCGCCGCCGAGGACTTCGCTCTGCTCAACGACGGCGCGCGCCAGCGCTTCGGGTCCGTCGTTCAGCGGTACGTACGTCAAATTGGCGGTGAATTGATCCAAAACGTCATTGGAAGTTTTGTGGTTGGAGAACTCGGTGCAGGCCTTTGCGACCAGTTTGCGGAAGGTGTCGTTGTCGATGTCATCGAGCGACGTACCGATGATGCGGATCTCCGGAGCCAGGTGGGAGCAGGTTAGGTGGAATAACCCGGGCAACAGCTTCCGGCGCGCCAAATCCCCTGTGGCACCGAACATCACGATTACATGCGGCTCAGCGCCGACGCCTTTTTCCTTGACCCCGTGGGGTTTGGGATTGCTCACATATTGATCGTAGCCAGGCCTGGTCCGACCGCAACCCCACGAAGCCGGTCACTTGCCGGCGAAGGACTAGACGGTGAAACCGAGGGCGCGCAGTTGATCGCGGCCGTCGTCGGTGATCTTGTCCGGGCCCCACGGCGGATTCCACACCCAGTTAATCCGCAGTTCATCGACCAGACCGGCGCCGACGAGCGCACTGCGCGACTGGTCTTCGATGACGTCGGTCAGCGGGCAGGCCGGCGACGTCAACGTCATGTCGATCAGCGCGATGGTCCCCTCGTCTCCCTCCGTCAGGTCCAGCCCGTAGACCAGCCCGAGGTCGACCACGTTGATGCCGAGTTCGGGGTCGACGACATCGCGCATCGCCTCTTCGATGTCGGCGAGCAGTTCGTTGTCCGGTGCGGCGGTTTCGCTCATCCTTTGACCTCCTCGACGTCGTGCATCGCTTGCGCCAGCGCGTCTTTAAATGCCATCCAGCCGAGCAGCGCGCATTTGACCCGCGCCGGATACTTGGCGACCCCGGCGAACGCGA
>DATJOR010000289.1:0-7306 GCA_035506875.1 Mycobacterium sp. | reverse complement strand
CGTTCGGCGGTGGAGGCGACTGGCCTGCCGGTCAAGATCGACACAGCGGTGCTGTGTGAAGACGTCGATTCTGCCCTGATCGCCGAGTCCAAAACCGCGACCCTCGTCTGCATCGGATCCTCGGGTATCGGCCGCGTGGCCAATGCGGTGCTCGGATCCACCGCGACCACACTTGCCGAGTATGCGCAGTGCCCGGTGGCGATCATCCGGCGATTTGCCCACGGTCGGCTACCGGAGAGGGGTTTCATCGCGGTGGTCGTCGACGACCAACCCGACAATCACAAGGTTATGCAATGGGCGATGGAGGAGGCTCGGGTGCGGCGAGCTCCTGTGCTCGCGCTGCGCGTCGGGAGCTGGTGGGGTCATTTCGAGATCGGCGACGAACAGTTCTATCGGCGCCTGGATGCGTGGCTACGGCGATACCCCGACATCACGGTTGAGGTCGCATCCACCCGCCTGAGTCTGGCTCGATATCTGGAGGGCTACCTTGGCGCGGTTCAACTGGTCGTAGTCGGCACTGAGGATGCCCACCGGGTGCCGCAGCTGGTCGGCCCGCAAGGTCTGCCGATCTTCGCCCACGCCGACTGCTCAGTGCTCGTTGTGCGTGGCAACTAACTACCTGGTGTGCCGGAATTTCGGATGAAGCTCGCCGATAGCCACTTGACCTCGATCACCCGGTCTGGGTGGACGACGAGGATTTCCAGCCGCGGCGTCACCATGTCGCTCGACGGGAAATTGGGTGTCGGCATCATCTCCTGCCCAGATGTGCTCCCAGGCCTGTGAGGTATCGCCGAGCTCCTTCCCGCTGCGCTGGACGCACTGTTGCTGTGCACTGATCCGCCGGCCGGGTAACCTGCTCACGTGCTGCTGACCTCGCTGGATCCGGCCGCGGTCACCGGCGGCCGCGACGTTGCCGACGCCGTCCGGATCGGTGATGTCACGCTGAGCCGCAGCGACGTCGTCGGCGCCGCGACGTCCGTGGCCGAACGCGTCGGCGGTGCGGAGCGGATCGCGGTCCTGGCGACGCCGACCGCGTCAACCGCGTTGGCCATCGCCGGATGCCTGATCGCCGGCGTGCCGGTGGTGCCGGTGCCGGCCGACGTCGGACAGGCCGAGCGTCGTCACATCCTCACCGACTCGCGGGCCGAGGCCTGGCTAGGTGAGGCGCCCAGCCGGGACTGGGCGCAGGAGGGCTTGCCGCACATCCCGGTGCGGCTGCACGCCCGGTCCTGGCATCGCCTGCCCGAGCCGTCCCCGCGAGACACCGCGTTGATCATCTACACGTCGGGCACCACCGGGCCGCCCAAGGGGGTGCAGCTCAGCGGCCAGGCGATCGCTGCCGACCTGGACGCGCTCGCCGAAGCTTGGCAGTGGACCGCCGACGACACGTTGGTGCACGGATTGCCGCTGTATCACGTCCATGGTCTGGTGCTCGGGCTACTTGGATCGCTGCGAATCGGAAACCGCTTCGTGCACACCGGAAAACCAAAGCCCGAAGCCTACGCAGCCGCACGGGGCACGCTGTACTTCGGTGTGCCGACCGTGTGGTCACGAGTGGTCGGTGACGCGGCGGCTGCCGAGGCTCTCCGGCCGGCGCGGCTGCTGGTATCCGGCAGCGCCGGCCTGCCGGTGCCGGTGTTCGACAAGCTGGTCGCGCTCACCGGGCATGCGCCGGTCGAACGTTACGGCGCCACCGAATCGCTGATTACGCTGTCCACCCGCGCCGACGGTGAGCGCCGTCCCGGCTGGGTCGGGCTGCCGTTGGCCGGCATCGAGACCCGATTGGTCGACGACGACGGCCACCCCGTGCCGCACGATGCGGAAACCATTGGGCGGCTTCAGGTTCGCGGCCCAACCCTGTTCAACGGCTACCTCAATCGTCCGGATGCCACTGCCGAAGCGCTGGACTCCGACGGCTGGTATCGCACCGGCGATGCCGCGGTCATCGACGGCGACGGCATGCATCGCATCGTCGGTCGCGAGTCGGTCGACTTGATCAAGTCCGGCGGATACCGCGTGGGCGCCGGTGAAATCGAGACGGCGCTGCTGGGGCATCCAGGCGTGGCCGAGGCGGCGGTGGTCGGGCTGCCCGACGAAGACCTGGGCCAGCGCATCGTCGCCTTCGTGGTCGGTGATGCAGAGCCGCAGGAGTTGATCGACTATGTCGCCCAACAACTTTCGGTACACAAGCGGCCGCGTGACGTGCGCATCGTGGATACCCTGCCGCGCAACGCCATGGGCAAGGTGCTGAAGCAAGAACTCCTGACCCGCGGCTAGCCAGCGCGGCGAGTGTGACACCAGCGTCCTTTTCAGTACCGTCATAACGATGCAGAACCGCAGCGTCACGCCGATGAGACGGATTGCCGCGGCCTGTCTGGTCGGTTCGGCGATCGAGTTTTACGACTTCCTGATCTACGGCACCGCGGCGGCGCTGGTGTTTCCCACCGTGTTCTTTCCGCACCTCAGTCCCACGTTGGCCACTGTCGCGTCGCTGGGCACGTTTGCCAGCGCGTTCATCTCTCGGCCGATCGGGGCGGCCACCTTCGGCTACTTCGGCGATCGGCTGGGCCGGAAGAAGACGCTGGTCGTCACCTTGTTGTTCATGGCCGTCGCCACCGTGTCCGTAGGTGTGGTTCCCAGCACGGCGGCCATCGGAACCGCGGCCCCGATGATCCTGATCGTGCTGCGACTGCTGCAAGGGTTTGCCGTCGGCGGCGAGTGGGCGGGCTCGGCGTTGCTGAGCGCCGAGCACGCGCCAGAGGGTAGACGCGGCCGCTACGGCATGTTCACCCTGCTCGGCGGCGGGACCGCGGGGGTGCTTTCCAGCCTGACATTTTTAGGCGTGAACTTCAGCATCGGGGAGAACAGCCCGGCCTTCATGGAGTGGGGTTGGCGGATACCGTTTTTGATCAGCGCCGCGCTGATCGGTATCGCACTGTACGTGCGCCTGCGGATCGACGAGACCCCGGTATTCGCCGAGGAGAAAGCTCGAAACCTGGTTCCCACGGCGCCGATCGCAGAGTTGCTGCGCTTGCAGCGCCGAGAGATCCTGCTGGCCGCGGGCAGCATCGTGGGAGGCTTCGGCTTTGCGTACATGGGCAATACGTATCTCACCGTTTACGCCCACGCCCACCTCGGCTACACCCGCAGCTTCATCTGGGCGGTCGGGGCGCTGGGCGGATTGACCAGCATCGCCTCCATCGTGCTGTCGGCGAGTCTGTGCGATCGAGTAGGGCGTCGCCGGATGATGCTGCTGGGCTGGGCGGGATGCGTGCCGTGGGCGCTTGTAGTGATGCCGTTGATGGACACCGGCAAGCCCGCGTTGTATGCGGTCGCGATCGTCGGGATGTCCGCGATCAACGGTATAGGTTCCGGGCCGACCGGCGCGTTCATTCCCGAGCTGTTCGCCACCCGTTACCGCTACAGCGGATCGGCGCTGGCGGTCAACTTCGCCGGCGTCGTCGGTGGAGCCTTGCCGCCGTTGATCGCCGGCCCCCTGCAGGCAACCTATGGCAGCTGGGCGGTCGGCCCGTTGCTGGCCATCCTGGCGTTGGCCAGCTTGGCGTGTACCTACCTCCTGCCCGAAACCAAGGGCACAGCGCTGCAATCCAGCTGGGCTGACGCAGAGGTGTCAACCGGCGGCTGATCGCAGCGCGTTGTTTTCTTGTTTCGCCCTCTCCGGGTGTGACATCCGCGCCCAAAATTGCTGCGCGCATCAAATCCTGGTTGCCCAGCCATGTACGGCCACGCCGGCTCGTCGGCCAGCGCCGGGAAGTTGCAGCCGTTGACCGATCCGTCGCCGACCACCAACGCGGGCGGGCTCGGCGCGCAGACCGCCGCCGTCACCCAACCAACCGGGACGTTGGCCGGACTGCTGGGACTGGTGTCCGGCTTGCCCAGCGCCGTGCACTCGCTTTCAACTCCGCTGTCCGGCGCGGCAACGCCCGCGTCAGCCTTGGCGGCGGGGATGCCGGCGATGGCTTCGGCCGGTCGTGGAGGCTATGGGACGGGACCACGCTATGGCTTCAAGCCAACCGTGGTGCCCGAACAAGTGCTCGTATGATCCGAACTCGAATTACCCGACAGCGGTAGCTAATTCAGTCTGCGAGTCAGCGGCAAACCGGCATCAGACGAGCACTTTGGTGGGCATCACCGTAGGTTTGACGCCGTAGCGTGGGGTGCTGAAGCCGTAGCCTCCGCGCCCACTCGAGGACACCGCCGGCATGCCGGTCGCGACGTTGGTCACGCCGCCGCCCTCGTCGAAGTCCGGGTGCCAGTCCGCGGCGGTCACCGGCGCCGCGCTGGACTCCGGCGTGGCTGCAGACCAGGTGGCCGGTACCGACAACTTGCCGACCGACGACGACTGGGCCATACCGGCCAGCACCGGCGTCCCACCCAGGCTTGCGGTGCCCGCCGGAGCCGCGGCGCCGGCCAGGGCTGGGCCCAGGCTCGCACCCAAGGCCGCCGGGGCGGCGGCTGCTCCGGCGGCGGGCGCGGCGGCGGCGGCACTTTGCGCCGCGGCAGCACCGACTCCGCCCGAGACGCCACTCAACCCGAAGCCGACGGCGGCGCCGGTGTAGTTATAGACACCGATGTTGCCGCCGGAGCTGAAGAGATCGTTGAGGAATCCGTTGCCTCCGGAACTGGTCAGCAATCCATCCCCGCTCGGCGCCGTGATGGCGCCGGGGGAGGCCAGGCTTTGCATCGCCGACGGCAGGCTGGAGACCAGCTGGGAAAGCTGACTTTGGCTGCCGGCCGACGAGACGGCGGCGGTTTGGGCGCCGGCGCCCGCCGGGTTGGTGGTGGCCGTCGGCGAAGTCAACGGGTTCAACGAGGCGGCGCTCGCCGAGGAGCCGGCGTAGCCGTACATGGCGGCGGCATCCTGCGCCCACATTTCGCCGTACTGGGCTTCGGTCGCCGCGATCGCCGGGGTGTTTTGGCCCAGAATGTTGGTGGCGACCAAGGCCGCCAACTGAGTCCGGTTGGCCACGATCAACGGCGGCGGAACCGTCGTTGCGAACGCGGTCTGATAGGCCGCCGCCGAGGCGGAAGCCTGACTGGCGGCATGTTCCGCGGCCGCGGCCGCGTTGTACATCCACTCCACATAGGGGGCGGCCGCGGCGGCCATCGCTGATGAGGCCGGGCCCATCCATTCTCCGCTGAGCTCGGAGATCACCGACTCGTGAGACGCCGCCGCGGTAGCCAGTTCGGCGGCTAGGTTGTTCCAGCCTGCCGCGGCGGCCATCATCGGCCCGGCCCCTGGGCCCGAGTACATCAGCGCGGAGTTGATCTCCGGGGGTCGTGCTGCGAAATCGAAAACCATTTTCTGATCCTGTTCGTCGTGAGTCGGGGTTAGTTACTAGATGACCGTGGGTTTTGGCATCACCTTGGACTTCATGCCGTATCGCGGCGCACCCAAACCGGAGGTCCTACCCGTCGAAGCCACCGAGGGCACCCCGCCGGGCACGGTGGTCACCGGTGTGCCGGGTGGGGCGGCGGCGCTGGTCCAGCCGGCTCCCGTCAACGTCGCCGGGGTGGCGCTGGATGCCGATAACCCGCCGCCGGCGGCCCAGCTCGGCGGGACCGATAACCCGCCGATCGCCGGGGCCTGGCCCACGCCCGCGAGCACCGGCTCAGAGGCGGCGGCGGCCGGGGCGGCCGCACCTGCCAGCGACAGCCCGCCCATGTCGCCCGACCCGGCACTGGCGACGCTGGCTGCACCGGTACCGGCGCCGGCGCTGCCACCAGCCTGGCTCAGTGCCTGAAAGCTTGATATCGCCCCCAGAAGCGGGCTCCCTGCGTACATGCCGTCCATGCTTCCGCCGCTCATCGCGCCCGGGAGGATGCCGAACTGGCCGAACTGGGTTAACTGCCCGAGTATCGAAAAACCTCCCAAGCCAGACGTTCCGGTGGCGGCCGAATTGGTGGCCTCGGTGGCGCCGTAGGAATCCCCGCTGAGCCCAAGCATCTGCACAAATGCCTGATTGATTGCGGTGGCTTCGGCGCTGATTTGCTGGTATAGGTCGCCGTAGGCGCTGAACTGCGTCGCCTGCAGCGCAGACACCTCGTCGGCGGCGGCGGGAGCCACACCCGTGGTCGAGGCGGCCGCCGCTGCATTCTGCGCGGCTAACGACGAGCCGATGCCCTCCAGCTTGCCTGCGGCGTAGTCCAGCGCTTCCGGCCGGGTGGTCACGAAAGACATATGTTTGGCTCCTTCGGAGTCGTGTTGTCCAAAATGATCGACGTCGGTTCATCTCAGCAGACTTGCCTTAGCGGTGTATAAGTTCGGGGTGAATCCCATATCTGGGAAAAGCGCTGCGGCAAAAGCACTTTGAATTTGGTGAGCAGCAATTCATGAAACGCTGTAAATACGCTTAGATTTTGCTGTCAAATCACCGGGCAACTTTTGCCTTTGATGAGCATTTGCGCTCACGCCGCGGCGGCCATAATCGGGCCTGATCCGGCGCCGGTATACGTTACTTAGTTGGCGTGCAGGTCTTCGTTGAGTGCGATGCCGCGACCGTCGCGGGACACCACCTCGACCGCGCCGGTCACCGAGTTGCGGCGGAACAGCATGTTGCTGCCGCCGGAGAGCTCGCGGGCCTTAACCGAATTTCCGTCGGGCATAGCGACTTTCGTGCCTGCGGTGACGTACAGGCCGGCTTCGACGACGCAGTCGTCGCCCAGCGAGATGCCCAGCCCAGCGTTGGCGCCGAGCAGACACCGTTTGCCTATCGAAATGACTTGCGTTCCACCGCCGGACAACGTGCCCATGATCGATGCTCCGCCGCCGATGTCGGACCCGTCACCCACCACCACGCCGGCCGAGATGCGGCCCTCGACCATCGACGCGCCCAGGGTGCCGGCGTTGTAGTTGACGAAGCCCTCGTGCATCACCGTGGTGCCCGGCGCCAGGTGGGCGCCCAGCCGCACCCGGTCGGCGTCGGCGATGCGCACGCCGGTGGGCATGACGTAGTCGACCATCCGCGGAAACTTGTCGACGCCGTATACCGTCACCGGCCCGGTGCGGCGCAGCCGCGCGCGGACCGACTCGAATCCGTCGATTGCGCAGGGTCCGTGATTAGTCCAGACCACATTGGTCAATACCCCGAACAAGCCGCCGGCGTTCAGCCCGTGCGGCGCCACCAGCCGGTGTGACAGCAGATGTAGCCGCAGGTAGGCGTCGTAAGCGTCGGCGGCGACATCGTCTAAGGAGCCGATGACCGTGCGCACCGCGATGGTCTCGGTGCGACGGTCGTCGTCGCGGCCGATCAGCGCCGCCAGCTCCGGGGGAACATCGGAGAGC
>DATJOR010000288.1:0-47116 GCA_035506875.1 Mycobacterium sp. | reverse complement strand
AGCCTCGCTGTTCGAAGAGCACGGCTTCGGCGACATCAAGATCAGCGTCAAGCACAACGACCCGGTGGTGATGGTCGCCGCCTACGAGCAGCTGGCCGCGCAGTGCGACTACCCGTTGCACCTCGGCGTTACCGAGGCCGGGCCCGCCTTCCAGGGCACCGTCAAGTCCGCGGTCGCTTTCGGCGCGCTGCTGTCGCGCGGCATCGGCGACACCATCCGGGTATCGCTGTCGGCGCCCCCCGTCGAAGAGGTCAAGGTCGGCACCCAGATCCTGGAGTCGCTGAATCTGCGACCACGCGGGCTGGAGATCGTATCCTGCCCGTCGTGCGGTCGCGCCCAGGTCGACGTCTACACCCTGGCCAACGAGGTCACCGCCGGGCTCGATGGCCTCGACGTGCCGCTGCGGGTGGCCGTGATGGGCTGCGTGGTCAACGGTCCGGGGGAGGCCCGGGAGGCCGATCTCGGCGTCGCGTCGGGCAACGGCAAGGGCCAGATCTTCGTTCGCGGTGAGGTGATCAAGACGGTGCCCGAGGCGCAGATCGTCGAGACCCTGATCGAGGAAGCCATGCGACTCGCCGCGGAGAACGGCGATGCCGGTGCAACGCCAAGCGGTTCGCCGATTGTGACCGTAAGCTGAGACGTGGCTCACTCGAGTCATCCAGTCGGTCCATAAGAGCCAGAAAGAATCTTCCATGTCGGCTCCGCCCATCCGTCGCCTCGTCAGCGAGCGACGGGTGTCGGTAGTGCGCGACGGCGCCGCGGTGCGCCGTGTCTTTGACGACGATCCGATCGGGTCGTGCATGGTGGCCGCCCGGGTGGCTGATCACGGTATGGACTCCACCGCGATCGGTGGCGAGTTGTGGACGCGCCGGGGCCCCGACGAGTCGCTGTGTTACGCCGGCGCGAACCTGATTCCGTTGCGCGGCAGGCTGAGCGACCTGTATGCCTTCGCCGACGCGGCGATGACCGCGTCGCGGCGATGTTCGTCGCTGGTCGGCCGGGCTGAGTTTGTGATGCCGATGTGGCAGCGGTTGGAGCCGGCCTGGGGCCCGGCCCGTGATGTGCGGCCGCAGCAGCCGTTGATGTCGCTGACGACGATGCCGGCCTGCGACATCGACGCCCAGGTGCGCCAAGTCCGGCCCGACGAAATCGACACCTATCTGGTGGCGGCGATCGACATGTTCATCGGCGAGGTCGGCGTCGACCCGCGGCTCGGCGACGGCGGGCGCGGCTACCGGCGGCGGGTCGCCGGCTTGATCGCGGCGGGACGAGCCTGGGCCCGCTTCGAGAACGGCGAGGTGGTCTTCAAGGCCGAAGTCGGGTCGCAGTCGCCGGCGGTCAGCCAGATTCAGGGCGTCTGGGTGCATCCCGAGTGGCGTGGCCGGGGTCTGGGCACGGCCGGTACCGCGACACTGGCAGCGGTGATCGTGGGCACCGGGCGCATCGCCAGCCTGTATGTGAACGACTTCAACACCGTCGCCCGAGCCACCTACGACCGCATCGGCTTCACCGAAGTCGGCACTTTCGCGACCGTCCTGCTGGACTAGGCGCCCGCGTTCAAGCGCCCTCGACTGGGCTCAGTCCGGGAGGATGGCGGTGACGCGAACTTCGACCCGCATGCTGGGAGCAGCCAGCGCCGCGACCCCCAGGCACGTCCAGATCGGGGCGTGATCGGGCATACAGCGGCGCAACAGCTCAACCATGATCCGGTTCGTTTCCTCGCTGATGCCTACGTGATACGAGTTCACGTGAATGACGTTCTGCCAGCCCGCGCCGGCAGCAGTAAGAGTTCGCTCGACATTGCGAAATGCCTGCTCGATCTCGTCGTGAATCGAGTCGGGGAACTGAAAGTCGTCATCCCAGCCGCCCTGACCGGAGGTCTCGACCCGGTCGCCGACTCTGACTGCCTGTGAGTAATGAAACCCCCGGAGCTGTCGCTCCCCGTAACCCGGCGTGACGAAGAATTCCACCTTGCTCACCGATGTGCTCCCAACCCAGCGCAGCCTTCGAGAAGACTAGCCCCCGCTTTCCCCGCGGCCTGTGCCTGACGTCAATCTCGGTGCGCCTCCGCCGATCTTGCGTTGCGGTTTCATAACATCAGCCACAATGACAACAAAAGCCACACTGACATCAGCTGCCACTTTCGTTACAGGAGTGTTGGCGGTGACGACGGCCGTGTCGGCCTGCACCCCACGACCGGACGGCCCGGCGCCGGCAGCCGAGCGGTTTTTCGCCGCGTTGTCCACCGGCGACACCGCCGCGGCCGCCGACCTCAGCGATGCGCCCAGCGACGCGCGCGAAGCGCTCAACGCGGCGTGGGCCGGGCTGCAAGCCAGCCACTTGGACGCCCAAATCCTGGGCTCGAAATACACCCAGGACACCGGCACGGTGAACTATCGCTACACCTGGCATCTGCCGAAGAACCGCACCTGGGTCTACGACGGTCAGCTGAAAATGGCTCGCTACGAAGGTCATTGGCAGGTCCGGTGGAACACCACCGACTTGCATCCGCGCCTCGGCGAGCATCAGACATTCACGCTGCGGGCTGACCCGCCTCGCCGTGCCGCGGTGAATGAAGTGGGCGGCACTGACGTGCTGGCTCCGGGCTACCTCTACCACTACACGCTGGACCCGGAGAAGGCGGGCGCCTACCTGATCACCACGGCGCGGGCGGTGATCGATGCGCTGCACCCATTCGACGACACGCTCAACGATCCGCAGCGAATGGCCGAGCAAGCCAGCTCGTTGGGCAAGCCGATGGACCTGATCACGCTGCGCACCGACGACAACAACAAGATCGCGCCCGTTATCGGCAACCTGCCCGGCGTGGTGATCACTCCACAGGCCGAGCTGCTGCCGACCGACTATCACTTCGCCTCGGCCCTGATGGGCCAGGTGAAAAAGGCGGTGATCGACCAACTCGACGGCCAGGCGGGCTGGCGGGTGGTCAGCGTCAACCAGAACAACGTGGACGTCGCGGTACTGCACGAGGTGGAGCCCTCGCCGGCCGCGTCGGTCTCGATCAGCCTGGACCGGTCCGTGCAGAACGCAGCCCAGCGCGCCGTGGACAACCAGCGCCGTCAGGCGATGATCGTGGTCATCAAACCGTCGACCGGCGAGATTCTGGCCGTCGCGCAGAACGCCGCCGCCGACGCCCTCGGTCCCGTTGCCACCACGGGCCTCTACCCGCCAGGGTCGACATTCAAGATGGTCACCGCCGGTGCGGCCCTCGAGCGTGACTTGGCAAGCCCGAACACACTTTTGGGCTGTCCGGGAAAGATCGACATCGGGCATCGCACCATCCCGAACTACGGCGGATTCGATTTGGGCGTGGTGCCGATGTCACGGGCATTCGCCAGTTCGTGCAACACCACCTTCGCCGAGCTGGCCAGCAAGATGCCGCCGCGCGGCTTGAACCAGGAGGCAAGCCAGTACGGCATCGGGCTGGACTACCAGGTGGACGGCATCAACACGGTCACCGGTTCGGTGCCACCGACGGTCGATCTGGCCGAGCGCACGGAGGACGGTTTCGGCCAGGGCAAGGTGCTGGCCTCGCCGTTCGGCATGGCAATGGTGGCGGCGACGGTGGCTGCCGGCAAGACCCCGGTACCCAAGCTGATCGAGGGGCGAACGACGACGATCACCGGCGACACCACGCCGATCAGCGAGAAGGTGATCGAGGGTCTCCGCCCGATGATGCGTCTGGTGGTCACCAACGGCACGGGTAAAGAAATCGCGGGCTGCGGCCAGGTGTACGGGAAGACCGGTGAGGCTGAGTTCCCCGGCGGTTCGCATTCCTGGTTCGCCGGCTACCGCGGCGATATGGCGTTCGCCGCGTTGATCGTCGGCGGCGGAAGTTCGGAGTACGCCGTCCGGATGACCAAGTTCATGTTCGAGTCGCTGCCGGGCGACTATCTCGCCTGACAGGCGTTAAAAGACCCTAGAAATGAGCTTGTCGCCCGGCCAGGGGGGAGCGGCCGGGCGACAAGGTCCTGATGAAATGAGCTGACAGCCCACCCCTCCGAGGTTGTCGAACTCCCCCCGACTGGCCAGTCTTGGCAGTACCGGCCACCTCATCAGAGAACCGAATTGCTCTGTACCCCAACGTAACTGCTTTGCGGTTGGGGAACGCCGAGCTGACCGGCGGGACCTTTACGGCCCCGCCGGCCAGTCGGCCACCCCCCGTCCCCCCGTTGGCGAACGGGCAGCTCGCGCTACCCGGACGCTGAGATCAGAAAGTCGGCGATCCCAGCAGAGTGTCGATCAGCGGACCTAGCAGAGCCGGGTCGAGGCCGAGCGGCGTCAGCAGGAACGCGTCCAACTCCGTGCCGAGGTAGCCAAGGAAGTCGTCGGGAACCAGGTACCCACCCGCGTCGCTGGCGCCGGTGAGGTAGCCGTCGATGCCCGGGGTGAATTGCACCACGTAAGAGCTGGGGTCCAGCGCGAAGAGAAGCTGCTGGAGTGCGTGGTCGCCGCTGCCGGTCACGGCTGATTGGAAGTCGACGGCGTCGTTGGTCAGGGCCGTCTCATCGCCTGGACTCGTGGCCGTCAAATTGGCGTCCGCAGTCACGTTGTCGGCGATCTGCCCGGATACAAGACCCTCGGTGCCGGGCGCGCCGAACAGAATCTGGAACCCGTCGTCGCTGGTCGGATAGTCAGCTTGGGCCGTGCCCATGCTGAGGAAGGTGGCGACTGCGGCGCCGCCGATGACCGCGCCGATGCCCAGCGCGGTAGAATGCTTGCGACTCATGTGCGAGCCTCCAATCTCGGTATCTCGATGTGGATTGTGGGGTTGCCGCCCCACAGCCGTTGGCTCGTACATGAGTCCTTTGCCCCCGAAAGTTTGAGCCGCCGACGCGGGAAGCATATAACAGGTTGCGGCATTCGTTAAGTATTTCTCTAATTAAAATCTCAGCCGAAGTTGCGTCGATGTTAAGCGTCTTCTTATGCGCCGTTCGACCAGCCAAAATGGGTCGCTAGCCTCACTTCGGGCGCTTTCGTTGTTAACCTTCCGATCACCTCGCACGCCGCGCCTGAGCATAAAACTCATGGTCAGCGGACAGTCACAGCCGTCGAGAAGAACGGGCCGTGCGCCCTTTCGATCCCCGTCGACCTTTTTTCCGCAGTGCGGAATGAATGTCCATAATTCCGGATTTCAATTCCAGATATTCGAACGTTATATCTGAAAAGCTCTGAAAGTGGCGAGCGTTGAACAAGATGAATTACTCCGAGTCTGTGAAGTAATTTTTTGCGGTATTTCCGTCCTATAAGTATGAAAGGACCGGCCTAGCTGTTCTACGCGTATAGACCAGTTCGAGCTTTTTAACCGGAGCCGATGGACTCGGTGGCGGTAGATTTAGTAGCGCTATGACGCGACCTGACGAACTGACCGAACTGCGGGTGTCCGATGCCGACCGCAACGGCACGCTGCGCCGACTGCACAATGCGGTTGCGCTCGGTCTGATCGATATCGGTGAGTTCGAGGAACGCTCGTCACACGTCTCCTACGCCCGAACCCGCAACGAGCTGGACAGCCTCGTCGGTGATCTGCCAGGACCGGGGGCGATCGGCACGTCCGCGGCTGACCGGGTAGAGCTACGTGGCTGGGCCGGCTCGCTCAAGCGTCATGGCGAATGGACCGTGCCGACTCGGCTGGCGCTGGTGCGCCGCATGGGTTCGGTCGAGCTGGACCTGGTCAAGGCGCGATTCGCCGGGCCCGTCGTCGTCATCGAGCTCGACATGCGTTTCGGCTCGGTCGAGATCCGGCTGCCCGACGGCGCCAGCGCATCGATCGACGACGTCGAGGTCTACGGAGGCAGCGCCAGCGACCGCCGCAAGACCCCGCCGGGCGAGGGCACCCCGCATGTGGTGCTGACCGGCCGGGTGGTGTGCGGCTCGGTGAAGGTCAAAGGACCACGCCGGTCGTTGCTGCGTCGGCGTCGGCGTGCTTGAGCACACGCAATAACAGATACGCTGGTCGCTATGCCCGTTCGTCCTGTTCGTTCTGAGTTGATTGCTGGCAACGTCTCGCCGACACTGCCGGTGCCCAAGTCGATCCCGCGTCCGGAGTATGTCGGCAAGGCGACCGCGCGAGAGGGCACCGAGCCATGGGTACAGACGCCCGAAGTAATCGAGAAGATGCGGGTTGCCGGGCGTATTGCCGCCCGCGCGCTCGCCGAGGCGGGCAAGGCGGTCGCGCCCGGTGTGACGACCGATGCACTGGACCGCATCGCGCATGACTACATGGTCGAACACGGCGCCTATCCGTCGACCCTGGGCTACAAGGGCTTTCCCAAGTCGTGCTGTACCTCGCTGAACGAGGTCATCTGCCACGGCATCCCGGACTCCACGGTGATCGAAGACGGCGACATCGTCAACATAGACGTCACCGCCTACATCGACGGTGTGCACGGTGACACCAACGCCACGTTCCTGGCCGGCGACGTCTCAGAAGAGCACCGACTGCTTGTTGAACGCACCCACGAGGCCACGATGCGGGCGATCAAAGCCGTCAAACCCGGTCGTGCGCTCTCGGTGGTCGGCCGGGTCATCGAATCCTACGCAAACCGGTTCGGCTACAACGTTGTTCGTGACTTCACCGGTCACGGCATCGGCACGACGTTCCACAACGGACTAGTCGTGCTGCACTACGATCAACCGTCGGTCACCACGATTCTCGAGCCCGGCATGACGTTCACCATCGAGCCGATGATCAACCTCGGGGCACTGGACTACGAGATCTGGGACGACGGCTGGACTGTGGTCACCAAAGACCGCAAGTGGACCGCGCAATTCGAACACACCCTGCTGGTCACCGAGTCCGGCGCGGACATCCTCACCCTGCCGTGACGTGAACGGTGCGCTGCTGGTTGCCGGCACCACCTCCGACGCCGGGAAATCGGTGGTGGTCGCCGGGCTCTGCCGGCTGTTGGCGCGCAAGGGAATCCGGGTCGCGCCGTTCAAGGCGCAGAACATGTCGAACAATTCCGCGGTCACCGTCGAGGGCGGTGAGATCGGGCGGGCCCAGGCGATGCAGGCTCGCGCGGCCGGTCTGGAACCAAGTGTGCGGTTCAACCCGATCCTGCTCAAACCCGCTAGCGATACGACCTCGCAACTGGTAATCCGGGGGCAGGCCACCGACTCGGTCACCGCGGCCGAGTACTGGTCGCATCGCAACCGGTTACTCAATGTCGTGCTCGACGAATTGTCGCAGCTGAGAACCGAATTTGATGCGGTGATTTGCGAAGGCGCCGGATCGCCGGCCGAAATCAACTTGCGGGCAACGGACTTGGTCAACATGGGTCTGGCCCGCCCCGCGAACCTGCCGGTCATTCTGGTCGGCGACATCGACCGCGGCGGGCTGCTGGCACATCTGTTCGGGACGGTCGCGGTGCTCGAACCCGACGACCAGGCGCTGGTCGCGGGGTTCATCGTGAACAAATTCCGCGGTGACGTCGCGTTGCTGGAGCCCGGATTGCGGCAACTCGCCGCACTCACCGGTCGCCCCACCTACGGGGTGCTGCCGTACTGCGAAGAGCTCTGGCTCGACGCCGAGGATTCCGTCTCGGTGCTGGCCCACAGCGTCATCGGCAGGCCGCAACCGCCGCGCGGCTCCGACTGGCTGCGGGTCGCGGTGCCGCGGCTGCCGAGGATGTCCAACTCCACCGACATCGAGGCACTGGCTTGCGAACCCGGCGTGCTGGTGCGCTGGGTCAGCCAACCCGCCGACCTGGTCGATGCCGACGTCATCGTGCTGCCGGGCACCAAGGCCACCCTCGCCGACCTGGGCTGGCTGCGTGAGCGCGGGCTGGATGAGGCCATCTGCACGCATGCCGCGTCGGGGCGAACCGTGCTGGGTATCTGCGGCGGATTTCAAATGCTGTGCCGCTCGATCGACGACCCGGTGGAAAGCCGGGCGGGCCGCGTCGACGCAATGGGGATGCTGGACGCCGACATCGTATTCGCGCCTGACAAGGTGCTGCGGCGGTGGGATGCATCACTGCATGGCTACGAAATCCACCACGGGCGGGTGGCCCGCTGCGCGGAGACCGGGTGGTTCGAAATGGACGGAAGTCCACAGGGGTACCAACGCGGCTGGATATTCGGAACCCATTGGCACGGCCTGTTCGACAACGACGACTTCCGGCGCCGGTGGTTGACCGACGCCGCGGCAGCAGCCGGCCGGGACGGGTTCGTGGTCGCAAATGACATCGATGTTTCAGCGCGGCGAGATAGCCAACTCGATGTAACGGCCGACCTGTTAGACGCCCATCTCGACGTGGACGCCGTCATCGCGTTGTTGGACGACGGACCACCGTCGCGGCCGACAGTCGTCGCCGCCCTGCGCTGACAACAGCAGTAGTCGTGCGAAAATTAACCCTGGGCAACGGTTTTCAAAAACAGCGTTCCTAATTGTCGCAGTGTGGTCGCAAGAGCAGCTCAGTTCTATGTTGCGAGAACGTTTCCAACTGAAACTGTGTCAACGAACTGCGCGAAAACGGCCCGCGCGCGGGCCAATTGAATGTAACTTGCATTAGTGCTCTCGACGATGCTGACAACCGTCGACGGCTTCCCAATCCAGGTCAGTGACACCGGTCCGGACAAGGGCTCCGTCGTGGTGATGTTGGGTGCCGCGCAGCGCGCGCCCGCCGCCTACGACGCGGTGTGTGAGCGCCTGCATACCGCGTCGTTGCGGACGATCGTCGTCGGCCCGGACCCACGGTTGACGCCGAAGTCGGTGGTGGGCATTCTCGACTCGCTCGACATCAGCTGGGGCGTACTGGTCGGCGATCGTGTCGGCGGGGAGCTGGCCTGGGAACTGGCCGCGACCAGGCTGGACCGTTTCACCGGTCTGGTGGCCATCGATCGCGGGCATCCGCGGGTCGCCGACGCCACCGGGGTGATCCGCGACGATCACTGCCCGCCCGTCGAGATCAACACGACCGCGCTGGTCAGCACGCCGGCCGCGCAGGCGGTGGCTCGCGCCAGCCAGCGGTTTGTTTATGGCGATTACCGTGTCGTCGAGTTGCTTGCCCGGCGCAACGCGCACGAGTCGACCGCCCAACTGGCGGCCGAGATCGTCCTGCGCACCAGCACCTGGTGACGGAAAACCACCGCGCTGGCGGCACTGCGCCATTGTCGCCTGATGAGCTTGGGCGCCTGGTCGCCGCCGGTGATGTCGACACCGTGATGGTCGCGTTCACCGACATGCAGGGCCGGCTGATGGGCAAGCGCGTTTCAGCGCGGTTTTTTGTCGACGAGGTGGCCGAGCACGGCGCCGAGTGCTGCAACTACTTGTTCGCCGTCGACGTCGAGATGTCCACCGTCGACGGCTACGACATGGCGGGGTGGGACAGCGGATACGGCGACATGGCGATGCTGCCGGATCTGACCACGCTTCGGCGCATCCCCTGGCTGCCGGGCTCGGCGCTGGTGCTGGCCGACTTGGCGTGGCACGACGGCAGCCCGATCGAGCCCGCTCCGCGTCATGTGCTGCGCCACCAGCTTGACCGGCTCAACCAGCATGGCCTGCGCGCTTTTGTCGCCACCGAACTGGAATTCATGGTGTTCGACGACACGTACCGACAAGCCTGGGCCAACGGCTATCGCGGGCTGACTCCGGCCAGCGACTACAACATGGACTACGCCTTGCTGGCCTCCGGCCGGATGGAGCCGCTGCTGCGCGACATCCGCCAGCAGATGCAGGGTGCGGGTCTGCACTGGGAAGCGTCCAAGGGTGAGTGCAATCTGGGACAGCAGGAAATCGGGTTTCGTTACGACGAGGCGCTGGTCACGTGTGACAACCACAGTATTTACAAGCACGGGGCTAAAGAAATCGCCGACCAGCACGGCAAGTCCCTGACGTTCATGGCGAAATACGATGAGCGCGAAGGCAACAGCTGCCACATTCACATATCACTGCAGACGACGGATGGTTCGGCGGTGTTCGCCGATGAAGGCCAGCCGTTCGGCATGTCGGAGACATTTCGCAGTTTTGTCGCGGGGCAGTTGGCCACGCTGCGCGAGCTGACGATGTTTTACGCGCCGAACATCAACTCCTACAAGCGGTTTGCTGACCGCAGTTTCGCGCCGACCGTGGTGGCGTGGGGGCTGGACAATCGGACCTGCGCGCTGCGTATCGTGGGTCACGGCGACAATATGCGGGTCGAATGCCGGGTGCCCGGAGGCGACGTCAACCAGTATCTGGCCGTGGCGGCGCTGATCGCCGGCGGGCTGCACGGTATCGAGCGCGGCTTGCCGTTACCGGAGCCGTACTCCGGCAATGCGTATGAGACCGGCCGAGACGCTGCCGAACGGCTACCCGGCACGCTGGACGAGGCCGCGACGCTGTTCGGTGCGTCAGCCGTCGCTCTGGAGGCATTCGGGAAGGACGTCGTGAGCCATTACGTCAACAACGCCCGGGTCGAGTTAACCAAGTTCAAGGCTGCGGTGACCGACTGGGAGAGGGTACGCGGTTTTGAGCGTTTTTGATCCGGCGACGATGCCGGCCGGAACGGCCGGAGGAGGAGCCGGGCAATCAAGAGTGAGGCCGCCGGTGATCGGGCTGACAACGTATCTGAGTCAGGCGCAGACCGGCGTGTGGGATGTGCCTGCCAGCTTTCTGCCCGCCGTCTACTTCAAGGGCGTCAACGCAGCCGGCGGTGTCGCCGTGCTGCTACCGCCCCAGCCGGTGGATCCCGAGATCGCCGAGCGGGTGCTCGACGGCCTGGACGGGCTGTTGATCACCGGCGGCAAGGACGTCGACCCCGCCGCCTACGGCCAGCAGCCGCATCCGGCCACCGACGAGCCCGGCCGTCAGCGCGACGCGTGGGAGTTCACGCTGCTGGCCGCCGCGCTCAAGCGTGAGCTGCCGGTGCTCGGCATCTGTCGCGGCGCGCAGGTGCTCAACGTCGCGCTCGGTGGGACGCTGCACCAGCATCTGCCGGACCTCCTCGGACACAGCGGACATCGGGCCGGCAACGCGGTGTTCAGCAAGCTGCCGGTACGCACGGTGTCGGGTACCCGGCTGGCCGCGCTGGTCGGTGAGTCGGTGGACGCGCAGTGCTATCACCATCAGGCCGTCGCCGAGCTCGGCGAGGGCCTGGTTGTCAGCGCGTGGGATGCCGATGGTGTGATCGAGGCGCTGGAGCTGCCCGGGGACGGTTTCGTGCTCGCTGTGCAATGGCATCCGGAGGAGAGTCTGGACGACCTTCGACTGTTCTCGGCGATCGTCGAGGCGGCGAGGGCATATGCGAGCGGACGGGTAAGCTGATGAGCCAAGTCGACTTGAGCCGACGGCTGGGGGGCAAGATCGCGGTTGTCACCGGCGGCGGCGGCGGTATCGGCCTGGCGTCGGCGCGGCGCCTGCACGCCGAGGGAGCCACGATCGTCATCGGTGACATCGACGAGAAGACCGGCAAGGCGGCCGCCGACGAACTGGGTGGGCTCTATGTCGGAGTGGACGTTTCGGACGAGGCCGCGGTCAACGCGCTGTTCGACGCCGCGGCGGACAGCTATGGATCCGTCGACATCGCGATCAACAACGCGGGCATTTCGCCACCCGACGACGAGCTGATCGAGAACACCGAGCTGCCAGTGTGGCAGCGGGTGCAAGACGTCAACCTGAAATCGGTGTACCTGTGCTGCCGGGCGGCGTTGCGGCACATGGCGCCCGCGGGCACGGGTTCGATCGTCAACGTGGCGTCGTTCGTCGCGGTGATGGGATCGGCCACGTCGCAGATTTCCTACACCGCGTCCAAAGGCGGGGTGTTGGCCATGTCGCGGGAGCTCGGCGTGCAGTTCGCCCGGCAGGGCATCCGGGTCAACGCGCTGTGCCCCGGGCCGGTGAATACGCCACTGCTGCAAGAGCTTTTCGCCAAAGATCCCGAGCGCGCGGCAAGGCGACTGGTGCACGTGCCGATGGGGCGCTTCGCCGAAGTCGACGAAGTCGCCGCTGCCGTCGCCTTTTTGGCCAGCGACGACGCCTCGTTCATCACCGCGGCGACGTTCTTGGTCGACGGCGGTATCAGCGCCGCCTACACCACCCCGCTGTAGGACTGCCGGTCAGCCGGCTGCCGGTGACGGCACCATCACCGTCGGGCGGAATCCGTACTTGGGAGCGCTGCCGTTGAAGGAGTGTCCGGCCGCGTTGGCGGCCGGCATCCCCGGCATTCCCGGAACCGCCGCCGGCGGAGCGCTGAGCGGGACGCTCCCCAACAGCGGGGCGAACGGGCTTGTCGTCGGCGCGACCCCATTCCAGCTCGGCGGCACCGCCAGCGCTCCGATCGCCGCGCCCCGGCCCAAGGCCGCTGACACTGCGTCCCCAGCGCCGCCCAGTCCGCTTAGCCCGCCGATTCCTGCGGCCGGGCCCGCCACCGCGCCGCCCAGGCCGTCGGCTGCAGCACCGGTCGCAGCCCCTACCGCATCGCCCGCCGCGTCCCCGGCTGCAGCCGCTGCGCCTTCGGCGCCCCCGGCGCCCTGCATCCCGACAAGATCCGTCATGGTGCCCAACCAGTTGCCCGGCATATAAAAGCCGGAAGAGAAAATGGTGTTCCACAAACCGGCGTTCAGCCCCAAGCCATTCGAGCTGAACAGGTCGTTGAAGACAGCCGACAGCGGGGTCCCGGACGCGTTCCCAGTCAGCAAGTCGAGCATGCTCATGAACCCAGACTCCGACCCAGCCGATGTCGACGTCGCGGGCGAGGCAAGCCCTTGTAGCGCGGCGGGCATGGCCGTCATCAGTTGCGACAGCGTGGTCTGCGTCCCGGTGCCGGTGGCCTGAGCGACCGTGGCGGCCTGAGCTGCCGCACCGGTCGCCGAGGTGGTCGCCGGTGGAGCGGCGAACGGCGTCAATGTCGATGCGGCCGCGGAAGATCCGGCATAGCCGTACATCGCGGCGGCGTCCTGAGCCCACATTTCGGCGTAGTGCGCTTCGGTGGCGGCGATCGCCGGGGTGTTCTGGCCAAGGATGTTCGTTGAGATCAGCGAGCCCAACAGCGTCCGGTTGGCGACGATCACCGGTGGGGGCACTGTCAACCCGAACGCGGATTCGTAGGCGCTGGCCGCCGCCTTGGCTTGACCTGCGGCCTGCTCGGCTTGCGCGGCGGTCGCGCTCATCCACGAGACATAGGGTGCCGCCGCTGACGCCATCGCCCCCGATGCCGGGCCTCGCCACGGACCACTGCTGAGGTCGGAGATCACCGAGCCGTAATCGCTGGCCGCCGAATACATCTCGACGGCAAGGTTGTCCCAGGACGCCGCGGCGGCCAGCATCGGCGCAGAGCCCGGGCCGGTGTACATCAGCCCGGAGTTGACTTCGGGTGGCAGTGCTGCGAAATCCATCGTTCACTCCTCAGCTCGCTGCTGCGGCGTTGGCCGCTTCGGTGGTCGCATAAGAATCGGCGCTCGCCGCCAGAATCGAGACGAACATCTGGTGCATCGCGGTGGCTTGCGCGCTGACGGTCTGATACATCTGCGCATGAGTGGCGAATTGCATTGCGGCCAAGGCCGATACCTCATCGGCGGCTGCGGGCACCAACCCGGTGGTCGGGGCTAGCGCCGCCGCATTCCGGGCGCTCACCGCCGAGCCGATCGATTGCAGGTTGCCCGCTGCTGCGGACAGGATTTCCGGTACTACGTTGACAAACGCCATGGACTACTCCCTGTGGAAAGCTGGCCCCGTGGCCGGTTCCCCAGGCATTCCTATCTGTGTCAGCGCGCACACCAACGGCACACCCACCCGGAGAGGGCAGGAATGCGGAAGAGAATGCCGCGCAGTAGGATTCAGAGACAGAAGAATGCGCGGCGACCGGATCGGAGCGAATCGGTCATCGATCTGAGGTTGTGAGTAACTCTTCGATTAGGTCTGGCTCCACCTCCTTGCCTGTCAAATTACGGCCGACGCACCGTAGGCCGCGCTGACGCAAACGGCGGACGAAACAATTACGTCCGCTCCAACGACGCGGGGCGCCACGGCGGTGCCGTTCATCGATGGGGTCATTGGGCGTCGCTGCCCGGCGGGAGCGATGCCTTGTGCGGGGAGGCCTCGGCGAGTTGGTCGAGAGCCGGGGTTGTGCTTTCGGCGCGGTTGGCTAGGTGTTGACCATGGGTCAATGCCTAGTTGTCCCGGCGGATAGCGAAACGGTGCGGATTGGGCTGCTTTGATTGGTCGGCAGCTGGCCACAGCTGTTACCTCCCCGTCGGTCGAGCGCCACTTCCCAGACAAGTTAGGTAGTACGAACTTTACTATTCGGGTGTCCTAAAACCAATGGAAATCGATCAACCGCGCCATCGCGAGGTCCATGGTTTTACCAGGTGAAGCCAACCGGCCCGCGCAGGTGAGCACATGGTCAGACCGGAATCGACGGCGGCATCAGCGCCGCCTACACCACTCCGCAGTACGGCCGGCTACCCGGCCGCCGGGGTCCGTGGTCATGCCAGCACCGCCGTTAGCCCAACAGGCTTAGCAAATCGGAACTCAACCCCGGGTCCACCAGATTGGTGATCAAGTCGGCAGCGCTGGATGATTCACTCCCGAACGCTGGGATATCCAGATCGCGTAGCAATGAGCCGACGACATTCGTCACCTCGGATATCAGCGTCTCACATGACTGGCCCAAATTAATCGTGAGGTCCGGATCCAGCGACGGCACAAATGGGTAGACATCTGGCATGTCGGCCTGCGGCAGCACTCCGGTGTCCACTAAGGCGGCGTCGACGCCCTGCACGGCTCCCTTAACCAGGTCGTCGCCGACGGTGATCAGGTTGGGGAGTTCGATCAAGCTGGCCGGAGTCGGAAGATTCGCGTACTCGGTATCGGTGCCGCCGAGGCTGCCGTACCCCAGGTCGACGAGCACCCGCAAGTCCGGATTGAGCAGGTCGATCAGCCACTGCGGCGCGCCGGCCTGCACCAGCGGCTCGAGCAGCGGCACAGTCTGCGTGGGAATCATGTAATACGTGGTGTCGCCTGCGGGTCCGGGAGAAACCGGCTCAACGATCGCTGTCGCAACCTGCGCAGGCGTGAGGGTCGAATAGTCGGTTGCGGTGTCCAGGTGGTCGTAATACAGACCGAAAATGGCGTTGAGGTCTGCCACGAGATCCGCTGGGTACCGGGGAAAGTCGCCGTAACCGTCATATTGAATGGTGTAAATGTCGGTCGCGTAGTACAGGTCCGGGGTCGCACCGCTGTATGTCTCGTTGAAACCGGGGATATACAACCCGTCGAAGCGTTCGAACATGCCACCGTCGGGATTGTTGGGATCACCGACTAGTACGAAGCGCAAATCGGCTGAGTCCGGCGCGTTTATGGAGCCGTTGGACATGCCATCGAGGTAAAGGGTTGCGATCGTGGCGCTTTGGGAAAAGCCGAAAACGACGGTGTCAGTACCTGACGGTTGAATGGCGATCGCCTGCTGAAGATCCTGGAGTCCCTGAGCGACAGAGGCATCGAAAGTCAATCCGGTGGTCAGGGGGTAGCCCTGCTCGGGGGTGACCAAAGCGGTCGGGATGGCACTCTGCGGAGCGATATTCGGCAGAATGTAGGCGTTGTACACGTCGGTCAGATAGGTGGCGTCGGGATCAGGGTTTCCGGTGCCGCCCATGATCAGCGTGGCGTCGTCGGCATGTGCGCAGACCGGGTTGAGAGTCGTCGCCAGCGCCAAGAACCCCGCGCTGAAGCTTCCCAGCAGCACCAGAATCAACCAACGTAACTTACCGTAACTCATCGCGACTTCCTCACTACTGCAGGCCTATTCGTCTCGATCGTCGGCCTGCCTCGAATCTTCGCTGGGGTAGCTGCCCCAGGTTTGCGGGAGCATTGGCTCGCTTGGTCCGCCACCAAATTGGCCTCTCAGAGCGATCAGCCCTTCCGGGCGAAGCCCCTCGGCGTTGGACACCGTGCCAGCAAATCCCAACGTTCCCGCGCCGTGGTTTGACGTAGCCGTCGTGGCAGGCGTGCCGGCGGGTGCAGTGTCCAGATCGGAGTCCATGTCCATGTATTCGTCGCCGTGGCCCCGCATCACGGTGCGTCGTCGTCGCCGCGACCGTTGCTGCGTCGATGCCCGCGCCGGGGCTGCGGCCGCGGCGAAGATATCCGAGGCGGGCGCCTTGACCCTGGCACGATCGATCAGTGTTGGGCCTGCGCCCTCGTCGGGTCCGCCGCCCGATACCAAATAACCGAAAGTGGCCGTCCCGGCCGTCGGTGTCGATGCAGATGCCGGGGCGGACGCCGGTGCCGATGCGGGCGTCGACCCACCCGTAATGACCGACACGCCAGTCCCGGGCGCCGCGACCGCCGATGCCATCGCGGCTGCTGACGGTGCTTGAGCTGCAGGCGATTCCGGAATCTGACCGCCGATCGCCGGCACCTGTACGGGTCTGGGCAGGCCCGCAAGTCCAGCGAGCCCCGCAAGGCCGGGCAGGATGGCGAATGGCAGCAAGGGAGTAGTCAACAGCGCCGCGGGCGAGAAGAACAGCGAGTCGAAGGCGACCTCATAGGTCAGTGCAAATAACAGGGCGCCGAAGAGCGCCGGGGAAGGATCCTCCAGAAAAGCCGTCAGTGCCGAAAGAAGGTTGGGGGGGCTCTGGACGCCGAACAACTGATCCATTACTTGTTCGACGAAATCCTCCCAGTCGGTGAGGATGTTGCCGGGCGAAGGGTCGGCGGCGGCGGACGGGCCGCCCGATTTGAGCACCATCGGCGCCGGTGAGGTGTTAGGTATCGCCGCGACGGCTTCGGCGGAAACCGCTTGATAGATGCTCATCGTGGTGGCGGCCTGAATCCACATCCGCACATAGTCGGCCTCGTTCAGCGCGATGGGGATGGTGTTGATCCCGAAGAAGTTCGTCGCCAGCAACACCCCGTGGACGGCATGGTTGGCGGCTAGTTCACCCAGGGTGGGCATGGCGGCCACGGCGGCGGTGTAGGCGCCGGCCGCCGTCTCATGTTGTGCGGCTGTAGCGGCAGCGTCGGCGGACTCCTGGGTCAGCCAGGCGATATACGGGACGTTGGCGGCTGCGTACGACTCGGCGCTGGGGCCCTCCCATGCGTCGGCCTGCACCGCCGCCACCACCGCCGAGAGTTCATCGGCCACGTCGGCGTATTCGGCGCTCAGCGAATTCCACGCCCCCGCCGCCGCAAGCAATGGGCCCGGTCCCGGTCCGCTGCTCAGCAACGCGGAGTGCAGCTCCGGCGGCGCGGCCATCCAGATCGGGGCGGTCACCGTCAGCCGCCCGCGATCAGATACCAGGCACCGCTTGCCGGCCGAATAGCCGGGCCCTTGGGGAACACCTGCAACGTCATTGCCGCCACGCAGTTGTCTTCTTGCCCTGTCGATGCCGGCGGGCGGCTATTACACCCGCCACCGTGACAATAAACTGGCGTGGTGACTTGTTGCAGCCAATTTGCAAGAATCCTGCAAAACTTTCGCAGGTGAGACGGCAGGTGGGCATTATTACAAGGTCAGCTCGCAGCAGGACAGTTGCGATGGAGGATGAGCGTGCGATCGCATACGGCACCAAGATCCGGGCAGGCGCCGGCGATTCTCAAATCAGCAAGGACAACTCTTATCGCGTGCGGTCTGCTGTCAGCGGTCAGCTCCCTGGCGGGCATGGCGCCACTGGTTGCAGTCGTAGAGATAAGTAGACGACTCGTCGCGGGCGACACCAACGTCTGGCCGATCGTCGTCGTCGCGATCGTTGCGCTGACGGTCAAACAGCTGGGCGTCTTGGCCGCCGGCGTGGTCACACACCTGGCTGATATACAGGTGTCGTTTCGAATCCGCCGTGAACTGCTGGTCAAACTGAGCAGGGTGCCGCTGGGCTGGTTCAGCGATCACAACTCCGGCGTGGTCAAGAAGGCTGTCGAGGACGACGTCGCGGCGCTGCACCGGCTTATCGCACACTCGATTGTGGAGCTCAGCGCGGCCGCGGTGCCCCCGGTTGTGGCGCTTGTCTATCTCTTTGCGCAGGATTGGCGGCTGGCCTTGGCCACCCTGCTCCCTGTACTGGCCGGGCTGGCCGCCTACCGGCGAGCGATGGAGAGCGCGGGCACCAAGTATCCGGAGTTCATGGAATGGCTGGCGCGGCTGAACAGCGCGGCGGTGGAATTCGTGAACGGCATTGGTGTGGTGAAGGCGTTCGACACACCGGGCGCGGCGAGCCGTCGGTTCCAAGACGTGTCGCGTGCCTTCGCGCACTTCTTCTTGGACTGGGCTAAATCTACGAGCGTCGCGAGTGTCACCGCCGAAATACTTCTATCACCGCCGAGCATTCTCCTGGTCGTCGCAACGACCGGAGGGATCCTCACCGCACACGGTGACCTCCCACTCGAGAAGTTCATCGCATTCCTGGTGTTCGGCACCGTCATAACGTCCGGGTGGATGACGGTGCTGATGTCGGTACATCCCTTGGTCACCGCGCTGAAGGTGTACGGGGGGATCCGCGAATTGCTTGCAACCCCTGAGCTTTCGACGCCTGATGAACCGGTCGAACTTGATCCCGCGACCGCAGGGCCGGTGGTACGGATGCACGGCGTACGCGTCACTTACGGCGACACGGTCGCCCTCACCGGGATCGACCTTCGCCTCGATCGGGGGGCCATCACCGCGCTGGTCGGCCCGTCCGGTTCCGGGAAGTCGACCTTGGCCAAGCTGCTGCCGCGGTTTGATGATCCGTGCGAGGGTTCGGTCGAATTGTATGGAGTTGATCAGCGTCGGATCGATCCTGCCGAGTTATATCGGCACGTGGCGTTCGTCTTCCAGGACTCCGGCCTGTTGTCGGCGATCAGCATCCGTGACAACATCCGCCTCGGACGTCCCAGCGCCGACGACGCAGCGGTACGCGATGCCGCTCGTAAAGCCCAAATACTCTCGAGGGCAGAGGAGTTGCCGCGCGGACTCGATTCGGTGGTAGGTGAGGACGCGGCGCTCTCCGCGGGGGAACGACAGCGCGTCTGCATTGCCAGGGCAATCCTCGCCGACCGCCCGATTCTTGTTCTCGACGAGGCCACCGCCAGCGCTGACCCGGAAAACGAGGCTCGCATCCAAGACGCGCTCAGCGAGGTTGCGCGGGGCCGGACGGTAATGGTGATCGCCCACCGGCTCAATACGATTCGAGGAGCCGATGCCATTGTCGTGCTCGATGGCGGCCGGATCGTCGAACGCGGCAGGCATTCCGAACTGCTAAAGAACAACGGCATCTACGCACGGCTGTGGGAGCACGAGAGGAACGCCGAACGCGGGGTCGCCGAGCAGCTGGAGGCCGGTCGGTGAGCACCATCATTCGGTACTTGCTCGAGCTCCTGGACGATCGCGGCCGCCACCACCTACGCCTGATGCTGGTATTGCTTGGCGCACAAGGAATTCTGCAGGGCATCGGATTTCTGTTCGTCGTTCCGCTCATCGGGGCCGTTGCCCAACGCCCTCCGCCCTGGAGCCACCTGTGGTTCTGCATCGCAGCAATCGCTTTGACCGTAGCTATCCATCACGGCCTGCTGGCGTGGAGTACGTCACTGGGTTATCTGGTCGGCACCGGCGTGCTGACGAGCTTTCATATGCGGATCGGGAATCATCTGGCCACACTGCCCTTGGGCTGGTTCGGTGTGGGCCGTACCGGACCGATCGGACGTCTGGTCAGCAAAGACGCTGTAGACGTCGCGGACTTTCCTGCGCACCTACTCCGGCACCTGATCGTCGGTGTGACCGCACCGGCCGCCCTGATCGCCGGCAGTTATCTGAGCGACTGGCGTATCGGGGTTGCGCTGACTGTGGGCGCCTTGCTATGCGCGGCGTCGCTGCGATTGTTCATGGGCATCGTGCACCGCAACGAAGCCGCATATGAACACGACATCGGCGTAACCGCTTCGCGCATAGTTGAATACGCTCGTCTGCAACCGACGCTGCGGGCCTATGGCGTCCTCACTCACCGCGAACTCGGCACACTCGAGGAATCCCTGGTGCGGCAACAACGGTCGCAGTCGCGGCTCACCATCCGCGGGGCCTGGGGTTTGATCTGTTGCTTCGGCACGATGCAACTGGTCGTTACAACAATCATCGCGTTCACCGTCTACCTGACACTTCACGGCGAGCTCGCGGTGCCCACGATGATAGGTCTGCTGATCATTACCTTGCGGATGATCGATCCGATCTCCCAACTGGGTGACCTTGCCGGCCACGTGCAAGTCACGGCTGACGCGATTGTCCGTGTGCGCGAGTTGCTTGCGGTGCCGCCACTGCCCGAACCCGACGGGGAGGTGAAACCGGCTCGCACCGACATCGAATTGCGTGGTGTGCATTTCGGTTACGACGATCGCGACACGGTTATCAAAGGTGTCGACGCCGTCATCCCCCATGGCAGTCTCACTGCGATCGTCGGACCATCGGGTTCCGGAAAGACGACGCTGCTGCGATTGATCGGCCGCTTCTTCGACGTCGACGACGGCAGCATCTTGCTTGGCGGCTACGATGTGCGTGAACTCGGCACCAACAGGGTCGCACACCTGACCGCGCACGTCTTCGACGACGCTTACCTTTTCGATGGCACCATCGCCGAGAACCTGCGGATGGCCGATCCGGAGGCCACGGAAACAGAGCTGCATCGCGTCGCCGCCATCGCGTGCCTCGACGAGGTCATCGACCGTCTCCCCGATGGCTGGGGCACGCGGGTCGGCGAGGCGGGATCTTTGCTTTCCGGCGGTGAAAGGCAGCGTGTCGCCATTGCCCGCGCGTTGCTCAAGAAGGACGCGCCCATCGTGCTCCTGGATGAAGCCACGGCTGCCCTGGACGCCATCAACGAGGCCGCCGTAGCAGGCGCCATTCGTGAATTGGCCGACGACCGGACTGTTATCGTTGTCGCACATCGGCTTTCGACGGTGCTGGCCGCCGACCAGATCCTCGTCCTCGACGATGGTCGGATCACCGCGCGCGGACGTCACGACCAGCTTGTCGCCATGGGTGGAACCTATACCCGATTCTGGGACGAGCGCCTGCGTGCACGCGGCTGGCAACTCCGCTGACCACTAGCAAAGGTCGCGGCTGTGCAGGAGTGCATCGAGGACGAGCGCTACTCCGGCCGCAAAGCACAGTGCGCACCCAAGCCGGGCCATATCGGGTGATCACACGCACGAGGCCGTGTTGGATACGCCGGGCTCGTACCGTTCGCCTGTTCGCCAGAAAGACCACCAGCAGTGGCGGCCACAGCTCGATGGCGCAGTACGCAACCACGATCAGCGGCCAGAACAACGATCGGGGATGGTGGGCGCTGAGCATGGCCAGAGCCGCCAGATACATCACATCGGTTGCCGCCTGGACAAAGCCGAGTGCCGCGCCAGCGCATGCAAGTAGCCACGCATGTTGGCGCATCGCCACGAACCGCGGGGACAGCCCTTGGGCTGCAGACGGAAAGCACGCCAAGCAGACCAGAACCACACCGACCACCAACTCACCGCGGTAGCGCGTCCTCGGTGTCAATTCGAAGGCGGTCATCTCGGTAACCAAGGCCACCCCCAGCACCACGGTGATGCCGACGGCGGCAGTGGCCACGAACAAGCCCGCGATAAAACTCAGCCCGCCGGGCACGGGGGAACGGCGGTGCAGCCGACTGTCGTAAACGATCGCCGAGGTAACCCCGAGGTTGAGGACGTTGAGTGATTCGACAACTGCGAACGCCGACAGGGTCAGTAGTAGCGCTGGCATCCGCGTGGGAATTACTGCGGTGGCGCAAGTCTGAACAAGTTGAACTTGTAGGTGTTGACGATCGACGGTAGCAGGCGCGCCAGCACCGGCATGCCGTAGCGGCGCTGCGGTGGCCAGGTTTTGGCGATCTCGGGTTGCGGGGTGGCCAGCGTTCGGGTTTCGAGCAGTTCCAGGCCGCGGCGCTCGAGGTCGCCGGGGTTGTCACAGATCCATTGCAGTCGCGCGCCGACCTGCGCCAGTGATCGATTCTGGTCCTGATGTGAGACCATCCGCTTGCCGGCGGTGTCAAAAGCTATCAGCGAACCCGGAAATCGGTGGGAGAGCTGGGTTAAAACGCGGTCCACGTCATCGTTGCTGAGATATATCAACACGGCTTCGCTGATGAACAAGTACGGGGGAGGGGCGGCAGCGACCGCATCTTGCCACTGGACATCGGCTACCGAGCCGGCAAGCATCCTGCACCGCTCGCTATCGGTGAAAAACCTACGGCGCAATGCAATTGCGTCGGGAAGGTCGAGGTCGAACCAGTGCACGCGGCCGTTGTCGAGTCGGTCGAACCTGGTGTTCAGCCCGGTGCCGAGTTCGGCGACGGTTCCAGCGGGATGCTCGCGGAGGAATCGAGCCACCCATCGGTCAAAGATCGATGATCGAAACACCGAGCCGGACAACGACGAACCGCCAAATCTGCTGAAGTCGTAGTCGATGGCGCCGACGAGTTCGCGTGCCCGCCGGTCACCGAGCACCGGATGGCGTGAGGCAGCGTCACAGGCTCGGGCGTAGAGCGGAATCAGCAACGTCTCCTGAACTTCGCCAAGTTCCGGTGCGGTCCTGCTCATCACGCCACCTTACGGAAAGAGCAGGCTGCCGTTGAATACTTCCCCGAGGGTGTTGAGCAGACCGTCCAGCGCAGCGATCGGACCCACCGCGATGGCGGGGACATCCACCGTGGCGCCGGCGTCGTCATCCGGCAACATGAACGCGAGGTCGAGGCCAAGGGAATTCAGCAGCGAGCCGCCGACACCGTTCTCCACGTCGCCGACACCGTCGACCACACTGCCCGGGCTGAATAGCCCGCCGAAGGCGAGGCTGAGGCCGGTGATTGACTCCCCGCCGCTGTCGCCAGTATTGACGAACGACTCGAAGATCGGTGCCAGCGAGTCCAGGTTGAGGGTGGCGCCGTTGAAGAAAGCGTTGACGGCGTTGATGGGCGTGTCCTCGAGTTCGGTCAGCGCGGCGGTCGGGTCCCCAGCGGTGAGGTCGGTCACAACGTTGTCCACGCTATTAAGCAGCGCCACCTCGGGACTGACGAAGGGGCCCACCGCACCGATGAGCACACCGCTCAATGGTGACGCGGCGAAATTATCGAGCGCGGTGATCAAGTCACCTTCCGAACCACCTGGCACGCCGAAGCCCTGGCCTAGGAGACCCTCATACACCTGCTCATGTACGCCCTCAATCGGAATTGCTAAGCCGCCGTTCAAAAGGCCACCGGCGGTCGCCTCCGAGACACCACCAAGGGTCTGGTTCGCCACCGCCGATGAAACAACGTCCGGGGCGCCGCTTAACGTCACGGCCTCCAGAGCGGTTTCCAGGTTGCCGGCCACTGCTGCGGTATCACCGGAGAGCAAAGCGTTCGCGGCTTCCTGGCCAGCGCTGAACACCGAGGTGGCATTCGCGATCGTGGTGCTCAGGTCTTGCTCGAACAACGTGATCGGGTCCAGGGGCGGGGTGACCGGCGGGGTGACCGGTGAGGTGACCGCCGGGATCAGGGTGGACGCGTCGGCGCCGAGCAGGGCGGCAACGGTGGGATCGTCGGCGTACAAGACGTTATCGAGGTTGGTTGCCTCGGTGATCTGCGCCGCGGTGGCGGTGGACGGAAGCAGGTCGGCGAAAGCCTGGTCGCCTGCGGGAGCGGCCGCGCCGGTCGTCGGGATGCTCGACGGATCCAACACGTACCCGGCAAACGTGGCAGCCAGGGCGGGATCGGCCTTGATGAAGTCCCCGTCCAGGCCAGCTATCCTCGGAGGGCTGAGGATCGATGAGATGGACACCGCCAACTCCGTGAACGGATCCGCCGCGGGGGGTGTTGAGGTGACCGTGGTGGATGTCAAGGCGGCGGCATCCGCGCCGAGCGTGGCGGCAAGGTTAGTGTCGCCGGCGTTCGTCAAGCCGGTATAGAGGGCGTTGTCAAGGTCTTCTGCCTCGGCGATGTCCGCTGCGCTGGCGCCGGACGGCAGCAACTCGGTGAACGGATCATCGCCGGCTGGCGCCGTCAGCAGCCCGCCCGGCACGCTCAAAATACCGTCCACATAACCGTTCAGGACAGCACCAAGTGTGGGATCGACGTCAAAGAGGGCCGCGTCCAAGCTGGCCACGCCTGAAGCGGAATCAGTCGACCCGACCATCGTCGCGAAGTCCGAGAACGGGTCGTCGAGTGCCGGCGTCACCGAGGGAGCGTAGAAGGCAGACTCGGCGCCCTCGTTGGGAACTGCGGCGTAGAGGGCATTGTCCAGCTCGGTCGCCTCGGCAATCTGCGCCGCTGTGGCATCGGCCGGAAGCAGCGAGGCGAACGCGTCCTCGGCGGGGGGCGCGGCCGGGATACCCGTCGGGATGGTCGACGGGTCTTGCACATACCCCGCCAATGTGGCGGCAAGATCGGGATCCAAATTCGCATCAAGAACAGCGGCATCCGGGTCGGGGTTGCCGACGGCGGCGGCGAAGTCGGTGAATGGCTCCTCGTTAGCCGGGGCCACAACTGTGACCAGCGTGCTGGCCTCGGTGTCCAGCGCGGCGATAGTGCTGGTCTGGCCGGCCGCGGCCAAGTCGGCGTACAAGATGGCATCGAGCTCGTTCGCCTCGGTGATCTGCGCCGCGGTGGCATCGGATCCAAGCAGATCGCCGAACGCGTTATCGGTGCCGGGGGCGGTCGTCAGGCCGCCCGTCGGGATGGTCGAAGGATCGGCCACATACCCGGCGATCGTGGCCGCGAGGCTGGGATCGGCTTGGGACAAGGTCGAATCGAGGCTGGACGCGACACTGGTTGCAGCGGAGTTTCCCACCGCGGTGGTGAACTCCGCGAACGGCTCGTCGTCAGCACGGGCGAGGCCCATGGGCACGGCCGCCGAGGCCAGCAGCGCACCGGCCGTCGCGCCGACGGCCCTCGTAATACGACGACGGTGCTCCATTTGATGTTTCCTTCCGGACTCGCTACCGACGTCACGAAGAAAAACTTATGATGCATATGATTCGCATCTAGGAATTTCCTCAGAAAGTCGCCGCTTGTCAACCCCGCAGGATGCGGGAGGCAGGTGGAGGAGGAAGGGGTGGTGTTCACGGCAATTGGGACACCGAGGTCTGGAACCCCCTCTGGTCAGTGTGAGCGCACCCGGCGAAGTGCGCCGGCTGACCGACGCGCCAACGAGGTGATCGCCGGGTGGGTCGACCGGCGGCCCGACGCGATCGCGCTTCGCTTGGTCAACATGGCCGGAACAGATGTCTGGACGTATCGGCAACTCTGGGACCGCGTCTCCCAGATCAGGGATGGCGCCTTTGCCGATCTCCCGTTGGGCGCGCGTGTGGTGATGGCTCAGGCCGGCGACGCCGACTATGTGGCCGGGTTCATCGCTGCGCTGGAGGCCGGGCTCATCCCGGTGCCGCTGTACCTACCCTCCGCCGATGCGCCCGAACGGTTTCTCCGCAGGGCCCAGCACATACTGCGGGACTGTGAACCATCCGCCGTCTACACCAGTGCCGACCTCGTTGATGCGCTCGAGCGCCAGGACTTACTGGGCGGGCTTGCGCTGCGGACCCCGGACTTCATCGCCGAAGCCTCGCGGCGACCACCCGCCGATGCGGCAGCCGGCAACGGGCACGTCGCGTTCTTGCAGTACACCTCGGGTTCCACAGGGGAGCCGAAGGGAATCGTCAACACCCACGAGTCGATGCTGCATCAGCGCAAAATTGGGACAGCGCTATGGAACCGCCCCGACGACATACACACCGTCAGTTGGCTGCCGCTGTATCACGACTTGGGCATTTTCTGGGGCGTACTGCTGGCGCTGGGCACCGGCGGGACGACGACCGTCATCCCGCCGTTCGATTTCGTGCACAACCCGCGCATCTGGCTCGAAACCGTCGACAAAGTCCGCGGAAACTGGATCGCGGGGCCAGATTTCGGTTACCGGCTCTGTGTCGACGCCTTCCAAGCTTCTCAAGGCACGACGATCGAATCTCTCGACCTGTCCTGCTTGCATTTGGCGACCAACGGCGCGGAGCCCGTCCGCCCCGCCACGCTGCGCGACTTCGTGGCGACGTTTGGGCCAGCCGGCCTGCGAGCTGATGCCATGGCGCCGCAATACGGGCTTGCCGAAGCCGGCGTGGCGGTAACCGGAACGCTGAAGCGTCGGCAGTGGGTGCAGGCAAGCTTCGATGCCGAGCAACTAAACCGAGGCCGAGCCGTCAAGGTGTCGGCCAGCGAAGAGGAGCGCACACGCACGCTGGTCAGTTGTGGTGACAGCACGTTCGATTGGGATGTCCGCATCGTTGATCCGGAGCGCAGAGTCGTCGTGCCCGACGGCGAAGTCGGCGAGGTGTGGGTAGCCGGAACGGGTCTGCCGCAAGGATATTGGTGCCAGCCGGAGCAGACCGCGCACACATTTGGCGCTAGCATCGCAGATGGTACGGGGCCCTACCTTCGCACAGGTGACGCAGCCTTCCGGAGCGACGGCGAACTGTACATCTGCGGACGTTATCGCGACTTGATTATCGTCGGTGGCGGCAACTATTTCCCGAACGACATCGAGTTGACCGTCGAAGAGGCGCACTGCGGTGTCCAGAGCGGCGGCGCTTGCGCCGTGCAGCCCGACGCCCCAACGAAGACCGACGAGTGGTGGCTGGTCGCGGAAACCGCGTCTCCGGCCCAGGATCTCGATGACATCAGCCGGGTCCTGCGACGCAGAATTCTCGCGGTGCACCAGACAGCGCCGGAGCGCATCGTATGGGTGCGCCCGCGCACGCTGCCCAGGACCACGTCGGGAAAAATTCGGCGCCGCAAGGCCCTTAACATGCTCAACTCCGCACAATTCGATGTCGTCCAACAGGTTTCGAGTCGGCCGGAACCGTCGAGGGCTGACCGATCGCCCAGCGCGTTGGCCGAATGCGTCGCAGGCCTACTCGGTGTGCAGGTCCAGGCCCTCCCGTATGACACCGATCTGACCGCACTCGGCCTGACCTCGATGATGACAGCGCAAGTTGTCGAATGGTCGGCAACACAGAGCCGGCAGCTGGACTTCGCCGGTTTGTATGCCGAACCGACACTCCGCAACTGGCAGCGACTCTTCGACACCGCGCCACCGGCCTCGGCGCGCACCTCGGGCATCACCGAAACCGACACATTCACGATGACGGCACTGCAGCGCGCGTACTGGATCGGCCGCGGGACAGAACAACCCTTTGGCGGCGTGGGCTGCCAAACCTATTTCGAACTCGCCGGCGCCACCATCGACCCGGGTCGGCTCGGCACGGCGCTCGACGCGCTGGCGCACCGACACCCAATGCTGCGCAGCAAATTTCCGGACGTCAACCGATGCCGCATCGTGCCCGAGAACATCCATGGCCCGCTGCGGGTACACGATCTGACCGAAGCAAGCGACACCGCGCGCTGCCGCCACCTCGACGAAGTCCGCAACAGGCTGCGCACCCACCGATTCGCGATCGAAACGGGCGATACCTGGCGAGTCGAATTGACCCGGCTGCCCGATCATTGCGTCCTTCACTTCGCAATTGACCTGATCATTGCCGACTTGACCAGCATCGGCATTTTTCTGCATGACCTGGCCGCGCTGTACCGCGGCGACGAACTGCCCGCGGTATCCGTGACCTTTGGCGATGTTGCATCTACGACGTCGTCGCTACCGCAATGCGCCGGCGAACGGCTTCCCGAGTGCCCGCAGCTGCCTCGCGCCGAAGAACGCGACGTCTTGTTCCGCCGTCAGCAACACAGGTTGGACACCACCGCGATGTCAGCCCTCGACGCGGCCTGCTGGGCCCACCGGATCACCCGCGCCGCGGTGTTCTTGGCCGCCTACGCCGTTGTGTTGCGGCGCTGGAGCAGCACCGACGACTTCCTGATCAACGTAACGACTTTCGGGCGTCCGCCGGGGCTTTCGGACGTGATCGGTGATTTCACCAAGACCCATCTCTACCGTGCATGTGTCGAGGAGCGGTCTGGATTCGCCGAGCAGGCTCGCAGCGCGCAGCAGGGCCTGCGCGGTGCGCTGACCGCACCCGAGTCCACCGAGCTGCTGGCGGCTCAACTACAAGCCGGCACCGGGCACAGCGGAATCGTCCCCGTGGTGTTCACTTACGCGGCGGACACCACCGTCCTGCAGCAGTGCGACGCCGAAACACTCGGTGACGTCGGCGAAGTGGCATCGATGACTCCGCAGGTGATCATCGACCACCAGGTAGGCGCCGTCGGGGACAACCTGATCGTGTCGTGGGATTACCGCGCGGGGTGTTTCCCGCCCGGGGTGGTCGTGGACATGTTCACTGCCTACGTCAACCTGCTGGAGAGCCTCGGCGCCCACGACTGGTCCGCGCCTGTGGAGATCGATCTGTCGGAGCGTTCACGACTGGTCCGCCAACAACGCAACGTCACTACCGCGCCGACGTCGGCGGGGCTGCTTTACGACGCGTTTCGGGAGCAGGTGCGGGCCGAGCCCACCCGGATCGCGCTGCGCTGGGCCGCAGGCGAGTTCGACGGCAGACCGTACGGTGACCCGATCGCCGCCGCAAACCCGCACTTGTCCTACGGCGCACTCGACGAACATGCGCGTCGCGTCGCGGGGGTGCTGGCCGACCGGTATGCCCCGGGCTCGATCATCGGGATACAGCTGCCCAAGGGGCCCGCTCAGATCGTCGCCGTGCTCGGTGTGTTAATGGCCGGCTGCAGCTACCTCCCGGTGGGTGTGGACCAGCCGGACCACCGATTCGCACGCATCTGCGCTTTATCCGCAATGTCGGGCCTTATCTGCTCGAAGCCCCTGGAAAACAATGTATCTCCCGTTAAACCGATGGTCCACAACATCGAGTCGATGATCCGATGTGCTCCGGTCGACCCGGTTCGGGTGGCCGCTGACGATACTGCCTACGTGATCTACACTTCCGGCTCCACCGGCGAACCCAAGGGCGTGCTGATTTCCCATGCGGCGGCGTTGAACACGATTATCGACGTGAACCGTCGCAACGGGATACAGGGCACCGACTCACTGCTGGCATTGTCGGCACTGGACTTCGACCTCAGTGTTTACGACATCTTCGGCCCGCTCAGCTGTGGCGCCAGTGTGGTGACCATCTCTGAGCAGTCTCGTCGCGACGCCTTCCGCTGGAACGCGTTAGTCGCCGAGTTCGCCGTCACGGTGTGGGATTCCGTTCCGGCGCTGATGGACATGTTGCTGATCGCGGCAGGGGATGAATCCGACACGCTGGCGAGCTTGCGGTCGGTGTTTCTTTCCGGGGACTGGATTCCACTCGATATGCCGGCACGTCTGCACCGCGCCGCACCGAGGGCGCGCTTGGTCGCGATGGGCGGGGCCACGGAGGCGGCGATTTGGTCGAACGAATTCGTCGTCACCGACGTCGATCGGGAATGGGTGTCGATACCGTACGGATATCCGTTGTCCAATCAGATGTTTCGGGTTGTCGACCAGCTTGGCCGTGATTGCCCCGACTATGTCGCAGGTGAGTTGTGGATCGGCGGCGCAGGTGTCGCGCAGGGTTATCAGAACGCACCCGAGTTGACCGCTGAGCGGTTCGTGGTTGACGAGATGGGGTCCCGTTGGTATCGGACCGGCGATCTCGGCTGTTACTGGCACGACGGCACGTTGCAGTTCCTGGGACGAATCGATTCGCAAGTCAAGATCAATGGCCACCGCGTCGAGTGTGGTGAGGTGGAGCATATTTTGCGCGGGCATCGGTTGGTCGATAGCGCGGTGGTGGTGCCGATTCACGCCAACACTGCAATCGGGGCGGTGGTCGTGTGCAATCGCGGGGTTGTGGAATTCACCGATGCGGCTGCGGCGGAGCTGAACACGTACCTGGCGACTCGGTTACCGCAGTACATGATCCCGAAATCGCTCGTCTGCCGCACCGAGCTTCCACTCACCGCTAACGGGAAGGTCGATCGTCCCCGAGTCGCCATGGAACTGGAGACTCATCCGCGCGCGCCGGTAGACCGGCAGCCGGCCACTGAGCTAAGTCCGGTCGAGCGGCTGGTTGCCGACGTCTGGTCCGACGTGCTCGGTCAGGCGATCACGAGCCGAGACGACAACTTCTTCGCCCGCGGCGGTGACAGCCTGCACGCAACGCAGGTCGCCGCGGAGCTGAAACGCCGGGGAGTGCGCGGGGCGGAAGTCGGTCAACTGCTCGGCCGGCAAACGGTCGGCGAGTTCAGCTCGGTGTGCGTCGTTGGCAGCGGGCTCCCGCCCGACTCGGCCGGTCCCGTCGTGGAACAGCTGGGATCCAAAACGGAGCTTCCCCTGACGCGGCTGCAGCAGGCATATGTGCTGGGCAGTACCGGATTGGACGGAACCATCTGCGCGCCAACATATTTTTCTCTCGTTCTAGCTGCAAACACACCGGACGAGAGCATCGACCTCGGCCGGTTCGCAGCTGTCGTCGATCGATGTGTCGATGAACTCGCGATCCTGCGCTGTGCACTCGACGCCGACACCAGCCAGCGCGTGTGCGCCGACGTCGCGAACGTGGCCGTCCACATCATCGACGCGGCCGACCCGGACGTGTTGATGCAACGCATGGCAGGCGCATCGTTCGACGCGCGCGCAGTCCCGGTCATCCAGTGTTTCGCCCTGTCCGGCTCGACGCGCTATGTCGGCCTGTTGATCAACTACCTGGCCCTTGACGCCCGCAGCCTGGCCACCGTCATCGGGACGATCATCGCCGACTACCAACAGGCGCCCAGGCCACGGCAGGTTGATCCCGGTGTCGACGTTTTCGCGCGATTCACCATCGAAAGCCATGGCGACGAACAAGATTGCAATCACGAGCTGAGCCCGCCGCCAGCGCTTCCGCTTTGTAGCCAGCGGCTCGATTCGGCTACCCGGGTGGACTTCGCGCGGTCGAGTTTCACCCTTGATCCACAAGCATTCGCCGGTCTGCGCGATCAGGCGGCGCAGCTGTATGTCACTCCGACCGCGCTGATCTTCGAGGCATTCACGGATGCGCTGCATTCGATGGGCGCGGGTGAGCGGTTCGCGATCGTTGTTCCGAAGTCATACCGCCCCGACTACGCGCCGGCCGACCGTGAGGTATTGGGTAACTTCACCCGATTGGCGCTGTGCGACATCGACTACAGCGTCGCTGATCCCGGATCACGGGAGGCCGTCACGGCTACGCAGGAGCAGCTGTGGCGTGCGGTCGGCAGCGGCAGCGATGCGACCGGCCACCTCGCGGTGCTGCGCGCGGCCGGCGCCGCTTACCCGGTCGTCTTCACCAGCACCCTCGGCCTTAGCCCGCAGGGACCGGCTGCGTTGTCCAATGTCCGCACATTGACTCAGACTCCGGGTGTCTGGCTGGACTGCCAGGTTGAGGACGACGTTGACAACGACGTTGCCGGCGCCCGGGTCAGCTGGGACACCGCGGTCGGCATCGTCGCCAACGAACCACTAGCTGCTGCGTTTTCGCATTTCGAACGTGCAGTGCGTCGATATGCGGGACAGACCGACGTCGTCGAGCCGGTACCGCCCGGAGACTCCGTGTGGGCCAGCGCGGTGATCGCCGCGGCGGCGGGGCTGTGCGAAGCCGAACAGGTCCGACCCCAGTACGCGGCGCTGGTGCGGCGCTGGCATCAACGAGGGAATGCTCCGGCAGCGGGCGATGACATTGGGGACACCGGGCGGGCGGCTCGGAGGCTGGCCGACATCGTCACCGGAGCGGCCTCACCACAGACGCTGGTCGGTGACCCGCAGCTCGCTCCCGAGGCGCTGCTGCTCGCGGAAGGCCGGCTACGGCGGGCGCTCGACGACCTCAGCGAGCGCACCTTTGAGTACTCGCGGATGGTTGGCCGGCGGCTCCGCATCATCGAAATCGGCTCGCGAACGGGGTTGATAACCGAACGGCTCACCAACATGATCGGCGCGGTCGTCGACGAGTATCTGTGCTTCGAGCCGAACCCCGTTCTGGCTGAAATCGCGTCCGGACGACATATCACGATTGCCACCCGGCGGATCACTTCACCCGAGCAGCTGGCGGCTACCGCGGTCGACATCGTGGTCTGCTGCGGGTCATTGCACCAACTAATCGACGCTGGGGCGGTGCTCGATGCGCTCACCGTGGCCGACGGCGGCTGGCTGTGGGTAGCCGAGATCTGCAAAGTTACCTCGGCGACGCTGGCCAGCGCGGCGGTCCTCATCCCCGGCCTGTTATCGCCTGGTTCGGTACGTGCGGCCGACCAGTGGTGGCGGTTCGTCGCCGAACACCGTTGGCAGCCAGTGCAGATGACGCAGGACGGTCCAGGCCTGACGATCGTCGCACACCGGCAGCAGAGTCTCGTGGCACCACAAGCGGTACCCCCCGCCGACACCGCAGAACGATCAGCGGCACCTCAGCGTTCGTACTTCGTCGACGAGTCGGTGCTGGCCACGATCGCCGGGATTTGGCAACTGCACTTGAACATCTCGAGGCCGACCTTACCCACCGCGACCGACGATTTCTTTCTGCTCGGCGGTGACAGTCTGGTGGCTACCCGGGTTTACGCCGATCTGCGGGCTGTCGGCTTCGGCCACTTGGCCCTCGTCGACTTGTTCAACTATCCGGTGCTTGGCGATCTGGTCGCGCATGCCGGCACGCCCACATCATTGCAGCCCGCGCAGGCACAGGCAGTAACCAGCCCACAGCCCGACGACGAAACGGAGTTTCCGCTCACCGTTGTCCAGCAGGCATATCTAGCCGGCCGCACGGGCGGGTTTGTGCTCAGCGGCGTTGCGGCACATTGCTATTTCGAGTTCGAGCCGGTCGATTTCGACCGGTCGAGATTCGAGACGGCCGCACGGCAACTCGTCCAGCACCATCCCGGATTGCGTACCACGGTTACAACCGCGACGAACGGCGCCCAGCCGTCGCGCCTCGGCGCGGTCGTCCACCCGGCGCCGATAGAACCCGTGGTCTGTGAATACGACGACGTGCGGGCGCGGATGCGTGATCAGGTCATCGATGTTGCGACACGCCCCGGAATCGACTTCGGGGTGCAGGTGTCCGACGGCGGGCGCAGCATCATCGGGGTCAGCATGGACAACATCATGCTCGACGGCACCAGCATGATGATCGCCGTTGCGCAGCTGGACCATCTTTACCAGGGTGGAAGTGTCCATGAACTACCAGCATTGAAAACATCGTTCGCACATTATGTGAACAGCCACCCCGAGCTGTGGCCCGACGCGGACCAGTCGGCGCTACCGCAGCTCGCAGCGAGCCGCGACTATTGGCGCGCACGCCTGCCATCGTTACCGCCGGCACCGCAGCTGGCTCCAATCGGGGTTATTCTCGACATCGACAAGCCGATGTTCGAACGGGCGGAAGCCGCTGTTACCCAAGATGACTGGACAAGGATCACCCGAGCATGCCAGGCCGAAAAGGTTACCGCAGCTTCGTTCCTGCTGGCCAACTACGCACGAGTGCTGGCGCAGTGGGCCGGAACGGCTCACTTCTGCGTCAACGTCACCCTCTTTGATCGGGATCCCGACGTTCCCGGAATCGAAGACGTCATCGGTGATTTCACGTCACTGCTGCTGTTGGAATGCCATGTCGATGCGACCCTGTCGATTTGGGAACAGGCGCGTCGGCTACAGCGGCAGTTGCTAACCGACCTACCCCACCGCACTGCGGATGCGGTGTGGCTACAGCGTGAACTACTGCGCTTCCATGGCCAGCTGGCCAACGCGATGTTTCCGGTGGTATTCACCAGTGGACTCGGACTGGTTGACACTTCGCGCAGATCATCATCCGAGTTCGGCGCGTTGGTATTCGGCCTCTCCCAGACACCACAGACGGTGTTGGACTTCCAGATGTGGGAGAAAGCCGGATCACTGTCGTTGTCGTGGGACTTTGTCACGCAGGCGATTCCGCCGGATGTGGCACGCCGCAACCTCGACATGATGGTCGAGGCCATGGTCGCCGCAGTCTTTCCGCCCACGCCCGCGGAACAGCCGGATGAACGCGTTTTGAGGATCTGCGCGGCAGCCCTCGGTGTGCCGCGAGTCGACTCGTGCGACAACTTCTTCCAACTCGGCGGCGACTCGGTTACCGCGACCAGGGTGGTGGAGCAGGTAAGCCGCGAGGTATCGCCCGCAGCGACACTTCGGCTGCTGTTCGAGAACCCAATGATCGGAGAGTTTGCCGAAAAACTCCAAACGCCAGCCGCCCACGATGATTCAGCCATTGAGGAAGGCGTGTTGTGAGCGCGGCTACGTTGATCGACCGTGTCCGCCGCATCGGGGTCCAACTGTGGGTCGACGGCGAGAATTTACGCTTCCGAGGACCGCAGGGTGCCTTGAACGCGGATCTGAAAGCGCAGTTGACTGAGGCCAAAGCCGACGTCATCGCCGAACTGACGCGCGAGACGGAGCTGCTGCGGGCACCGCAGGACAGGTTCGAGCCGTTTCCACTCACCGACGTGCAGGCGGCGTATACGGTCGGCCGCACGTCGGCGTTCAGCTGGGGCGGTGTCGGCTGTCACGGGTATGCGGAGTTCGCCGTCGACTACACCGTGGCCGCACCGGCCGCCGAGGCGTACCGGTTCGCGTGGCGCAAGGTCGTCGACATCCATGACATGTTGCGCTGTGTCGTCCACCCCGACGGCTACCAGATCATCTGTCCCGACGTCGGCGACGGCTTGAGGGTTTACGAAAGTCGCGATGGTCAACACATTGCCCGCGAGCGCGCGCGCATCGCGGACGAGTTGAGGTGCCGCACTTACCCGCTGGGTGAAGGGCCGATGTACGACCTCGTAGTGACGATCGGTCCGGAAGACACCGTGATGCACGTTTCGGTCGACCTGCTGATCGCCGATTTCGTCAGCATCTCGATCGTGATGACCGACTTCGGCCTGTGCTTGCTCGATTCGGAATATGTGCCTCCCGCAATCGATTTCAGTTTCCGTGAATATCTTCTGAACCGTACCCGGTATCGAACCTCGGTTGCCGGATCCCTTCGTCGACAGCGAGACCAGGACTACTGGCGCGCTCGACTTGGCGAGCTTCCACCGCCGATTTCGTTGCCGCTGCTGCCGATCGACCAGACGTTGTCGGCGGCCGAAGTTGCGCCCACCTTCTCGCGGCGGTCAATGCGGCTGCCGGCCGACCAGTTCAGGGCTTTCAGTCGGTGCGCGACTGAGCATAGCGCCACGGCCAGTGTGGCAATCACGGCGGCATTCAGCAGCGTTCTGGGTCGGTACGGTGACCGTGACCATTTTTTGTTGACGCTGACAACAATGGCCCGCCATCCTTTCGCCCCGGAGGTCGGTCGGCTGGTCGGGGACTTTACCGGCACCGGCGTGTTGGAAGTAGACGTCCGCGGGCAGCTCTCGTTCGCTGAGGTTCTGCGTGTGGTCGGCGGGCGGCTCTTCGACGACATGGACCACGCGACGGTCGACGGGGTGGAAGTCGCGCGCATGCTGGCGCGGAGTGACGAAAACCGGGGCGAGCAATCGCCCGTGGTGCTCACCTCCACGCTCGGTGTTGACGTTAGCGCCAACGCGTCGTTCCTGCGCCCGATAACAGGCCGGGGAATGAGCCAGACTCCGCAGGTGCTGCTGGACTGCCAGGTATTCGAGATCGACGGTGCGTGCGAGGTCAACTGGGACACCCGCGACGGGGTGATCAGCGCCGAGGTGCTCGACCGCGCATTCGTCGACTTCCGCGGCGTCCTTCAGAGGCTGAGCACCGACCGGCTTGCCTGGGATCGTCCCCTGCTGCCGGTGGTCGCTCCCGAACTCACCCGGGTGCAGGGCGCACCTCACGGCGAGTCTGCACTGATCCATTCCGGATTCTTGCGCCACGCGGCGCAGGCTCCCGATGCAGTGGCGATCTGGCACGGTGATCTGTCTATAACCTATGGGGAGTTGCTCGCCGCTGCCCGCTCGGTCGCCGCAGAGCTCTACGCGGCCGGTGTCGCTACCGGCGATTACGTCGGAATTCGCTTGCAAGAAGGCCCAAGCCAGGTCGCGGCGATGCTCGGCGCGGTGCTTGCTGGCGCCGCCTATGTCCCACTCGATGTCACGTGGCCGGACCGTCGGGTAGCGCAGATCACCGAGCAGTGTTCGCTGGCGGTCTTGTGTGAACCGGGCGGACCGGTCGATACCCTGCTCGCCGATCCGGCTGTCTGGCGGCCAGGCACCGCGTTGGCTGCGGCCACACCGCCGGGGCCGGATGACACCGCCTACGTGATCTTCACATCGGGGTCCACCGGAACGCCCAAGGGAGTCATGGTAAGTCACCGTGCCGTGACCAATACCCTGGACGATGTCAACGATCGGCTCAACGTCTGCGCAACCGACTCGGTGCTGGCCGTGTCGCAACACACGTTCGACCTGTCGGTGTACAACATCTTCGGGGTGCTCGCCGCCGGAGGCGCCATCGTGTTCGCCGAAGGCGGCGCGCGCAACGACCCGCAAGCGTGGTTCGACGCCATCTCAAAGCGCCACGTCACCGTCTGGAATTCTGTTCCGGCGCAGATGCAACTGCTACTGGACTATGTCGGCGATCGGGAAACGCTACCAACGCTGCGCTGGATCATGTTGTCGGGCGACTGGATTCCGGTGTCCCAACCCAGGCAGATCGCGTCCCTGGCGCCGGAGGCATCGATGCTCAGCCTCGGTGGGGCGACCGAAGCGGCGATCTGGTCGATCTGTTATCCGCTTACCGCGCGCCGTTATGCGCGCAGTGTCCCGTACGGGACGGCGATGAGTAATCAAAGCGTCCATGTCCTGACACACCGTGGTGAGCCGGCAGCGCCGTGGCAGGTCGGCGAGATACACATCGGCGGCGTGGGGCTGGCGCAGGGCTACCTCGGTGACCCGAAGCGCACCGCGTCTGCGTTCATCACGCATCCAGTCAGCGGCGAAAGGCTGTACCGAACCGGCGATTACGGTCGGCTCACCGACGAGGGCGTGATCGAGTTGCTAGGCCGCCGCGACAACCAGGTCAAGATTCGCGGTCACCGCATCGAACTGGCGGAAGTGGATTCGGCACTGTGCGACCTGCCCGGGGTGCAGACCGCGATAAGCACTGTCATCGGTCAGCGGCCGCATGATCGGGTCGTCGCAGCCGCGGTAGTCCTCAACGCCGCGGATGCCAATGAGATAGCCGAATGGCGTTGTGGCACAGCGGCAGTACGCTGCGCTATGGAAACAGCACATCGACACCAAATCGCCGATCTCGATGCCGAGAAACTGCTCCGTTTTGCTTCGGCGGCTCGTGTGACAGCGCTGGACAGCATGTGCGCCGCGCTGGCCGCAGCGACTCACCCTGGCCGACGAATCGCGAAAGACGAACTGGCTCGCCGCTTGTCACTGCCGGACAGGTTGCACCGCCTATTCGGCCGCTGGCTCGACGTGCTTGTCGGCGAGGGTCGGATGACGATGCATCCGGAATCGATCCTGGAAATAGCGGAACACCAACAACTTTCCGATTGCGTCGCGCAGTGGCAGCAGGTGCGGGTGTTGGGTGCGGCTGTCGGCTACGGCGACGACTTGTTGGCGTATGTCGGCGAGTGCATCCAAAACTTGCCTGGCCTCCTGGCAGGGAAGGTCGATCCGCTCGGGTTGTTCTTCCCGGAGGGAACCGTCGACACCGCGACGGCCGCCTACCGCGACAATCTGGTCAGCAGATATACCAACCAGCTGGTGGTGTCCGGCGTTGCTGCACGCGCCGACCGGGCAACTCCACGGCGACCGCTGCGGGTCTTGGAGATCGGAGCCGGTGTTGGTGGCACCAGCGCGGGTCTGGTTGCCGCGCTTGCCTCCTGTGATGCGGAATACACGTTCACCGACGTTTCGACCTTCTTCCTCGCCCAGGCACGGGAGATGTTCGCCGATCACGACTTCATCGACTATCGGCTATTCGACATCAATCGACCTCCAGCCGAGCAGGGCTTTTCCCGGTGCTCGTTCGACGTCGTCGTCTGCGCCAACGTGTTGCACAACGCGCTCAACATCGACGACACGCTCGGCATGCTGGATCGATTACTGGCGCCTGGTGGATCGTTGGTCTTCGTCGACGCCACCGCCGTCAACCACCCGTTGATGATCTCGATGGAATTCAAGGAGGGTCTGCACGGGTTCACTGACGCACGTGCGGGAACGAACTCGGCGTTTCTCACCTATGCGCAGTGGCATAACGCCCTCGGGCGATCACCGTTCGGCGAAGTGCAAAGTTTCCCGCCGCAGGATCATCCGCTGTCGTTGCTGGGCCAGCATGTGTTCTGGTGCGATTCCGCGTCTACCGCGCATTCACTGCGGCCCTGCGAGGTAACTGAGCAAGCGCGGCAGTTGTTGCCGAGTTACATGGTGCCACAACAGGTCATCTGCCTGCCGACACTGCCGATGACGGCCAACGGCAAGATCGACCGCGCTGTGGTGGCAGCCGAACTCGAGTCAATTCGTTCCGCGGCCCGTGTCCGCGGCAGCGACACCAACGGGCAGTCGGGCGGGTTGGACGCGATGCAGGCCCGCATCGCTGTGATTTGGGCTGCTGTGCTCGGGCTTCAGTTATCCGAATCGTTGTCCCCTACATCGGACTTTTTCGCGCTGGGCGGTGACTCGCTGCTGATGGCCCAGGCGATCGGCCGGATTCGCCGCGAGATCGACCAAGCCGCGGGGCAAGCCTGGGACGATCTGCTCCGTGCGATGGTCTCCAATCCCACCCTGGCCGGAGCCGCCGAGGCGGTGCGTGCGGCGGGTTCCGTTGCGAGCGTGCGCGGCCTCGCTGGCGGGCGCGTCAACTCGCCGCTGGTGTATCTCGGCACGGGACAGGGCTTTACCTCAGCCACCGAGATCGCGATCTGTGTGCACGACGGAAGCGGGGGACTGGCGCCCTACGAGCAAGTGGTCCCGCACCTAAGAGCGGCCGGGGACAGAGTGCCCGACCTGTACGGACTGTGCAGGGTGCCCGGAGACGGCTACTCCCAGATCCCGCCTGCGGAGCTGTTCACCACGTTGGCGGCACGCTACAGCGAATCGATTGTCGCTTTGGCGCCCAGTAAGGTTCATCTACTCGGGTACTGCATGGGCGGCTTGCTGTCGGCCGAGATTGCAAAGTGTTTGGAAGAGGCCGGCATCGACGTCGGCACCGTGACCGTGGTCAGCTCCTACCGTGTGCCGATGGACGTCGAAGACGATGATGTTCTCGACTACTGCTTCGCGCAGATCATGGGTGTCTCGCCCACCGCGCTCGGGATGCAGGTTGACGACGATGCGGTCCGCGGTGCGTTCACGCGTGCCAGGGCCCGGTATGTCGACGTGATTCCGGCCGGCGCCCTGCGCAGTGTTGCCGAACCGGCGCTAGCGGCCTGCCTCGAGCGGAGCGCGGAAGCCGGGAAACCACGTCTTGAGCTGTTGGCGGAATCGGGCGTCCTGGGTGAGTCGTGGGAGGTCGGATCGCTCACCGAACTGCGGTCTGTCTTCGTGCATAGCCTGCGGGCGGTGGCGCATGGTGCGGCGGAGCCGTTCCTGGGCGACATCCACTTCCTCCGGCAACGAGGCGACATCCATTTCCTGCCAACGCTGCAGGAAGACATGACTGCGTTCTGGGCGGACTACTGCCTGGGCGAGTTGACCATCAGCGACATCGACGGCAACCATTTCGACTGTCTGACAGGTGAAAACGCACAATCCGTCGCCAAGTTGTTGGTGGCTTCCTGGACCGGAACCACATGAAAAATGTGTTGCTGTTCGGCAGCACCGGCGCGGTCGGGGCAAGCTGCCTCGACGTTCTTACGCGGCGCGGCGACGTGTCCCTTGTGATTGCCGGCCGCGACGAGGCACGGCTGCGCGAGGCGGCCTCGGGTATCCAAGCCCATGTTGAGATAGCACCGCTCGACGTTGCCGATACTTCAGCCGTCACCGCCGCGGTTACGCAGTGCGATGTCGTGATCAACTGTGCCGGACCGTCACGACGGTTCAGCGCACAGGTCGCCGCCGTCGCTATCAGCGCCGGGGTGCCGTACGTGGACCCGGGCGGTGACGATGCGCTGCTAGACCGGCTTGCGGCGGCGGGCACGGGCGTTCCCGTTGTGCTGCAAGCAGGTGTGCAGCCCGGCGTTTCCGGATTGGTGCTGCGTCTGCTTGCACTGAGCCGCTCCGAGAATATCGATAGCGTTACCGTCTGGTGTGGTGGATTGCAGCATCTGACGACGGCGTCGGTGCTTGAGTATGTCGCCAGCTTGCACGACACCCACAGCCACCCGGGCGCTGGACTGCGCGACGGCATGATTCAGCGCGTCAGCCGTGATGAGTGCAAACCAGCTCCGTCACAGTACTTCCCGGACTCGGTCACAGTGCACCCGCACCTGGATGCCGAAACCATAGCGGTTGCGGCGCATTTCGACATCAGAAATATCCTCTGGATGAACGTATTCGAAGGCGTACACACCATGCGGGCGATGCAACTGCTGGCGGTCGACGATGAACGGCCGCGCAGCCAGGCCGGCCTGAGTGATGTGCTGGCGGCGGCCAAACTGGACCTGTTCGGCCGTCGACCGTACTTCTCGATTGTCGGCAGGTTCGGCTCGACGACCGTTGCGTTCACCTGCCCAGACAGCTATCGGGTCACCGGAGCGGTGGCCGCCTGCGCAGCCCAACGCATCGCGGAGATGCCGGCGGGCATCCGGCCGTTCTGGAGCATCGATGAGCCGTGGCGGACACTGCAGTGTGTGACCGAAGCCGTACCCGAGTCGGAGGTGTCGTTGGTCGATGACTCCGTGATGATCGAGGAAGGCTCGCTGTGATTGCGGATCAGCGCCCGCGGGCGATTGTCGTTGGAGCGACATTCGGCGCCGTCTACGCCGAGGCGCTGGCGGCACCGCATTCACCGGTCGAGTTGGTCGGGTTGCTGTCCAGGGGCTCACCGGCGTCGGCTGAGCTGGCCGACCGGCTCGGTGTCTCGCTGTATACCAATGTGGGTTGCCTCCCACCCGTCGACGTCGCATTCGTGGTGGTGCGCTCGGGCGTGGTCGGGGGAGAAGGTAATCAGATCTGCGAGCAGTTGCTCGAGCGTGGCATCCACGTGATGCAGGAGCAACCGGTCCATGCCGACGAGATCCTGTCGCTACTGCGCGTGGCTAAGGCGAATTCGACGGTATACGCCGTGAACGACTTCTACAGCCGCATCGCGTCGGTACGCCAATTCATCGGCGCTGCGAAGTCTCTCGACAAGGTCGCGCGGATTAGCTACGTTCACGCCCGCTCGTCGATCCATGTCTCTTACCCCATGTTCACCATTCTCAGCGTCGTCGTCGGCCCGCTGACACCAGCGCGGATCATGGTGCCAGTGCGCGCCGATAGCGCGCAAAGCACCGTGAGCTCGTTCGTCGCCGGTCGCATTGTGCTCGGCGACGTGACCGTCGACCTGCTAATCCAAAACGAACTGTGCGCCAGTGACCCCGACAACCACGCTCGGCTGACGCACACGATCACGGTTGGGTCCGATGCCGGGGAATTGGTCCTTGCCCACACCCATGGGTCGACTCGGTGGTATCCGCGTCCGCGGGTGGAAGCTAGCGCGCTGCAGATCGCGGAATCTGTCGGGATCGACTTCGAACCGACCACATTGGAAGTGCGAAACGAGCTTTGGCCGGACGCGGTTCGGCTCGCGGCAGCTGACTTCATTGAGTCGATCGACCGTGGCCGTACCCTGATCACGCAGCGGTTCGTCCGTGCGACCCGGTTGTGGTCGGATTTCACCTCAGCAATGGGGCCGGCGATATTGATCGACCCGCAACCGCCGGTATGGGTTTCTGTTTCGGAACTGGTTGGGAAATAACCGATATCAGAGTGCCCGTTGTCGAACGATGCGCGCCAGGTCGATGCCGTGAATCCGGCGCACAACAGGTATTTGGACAACTGCGGCGGCGACCAGAATGCCGCACGCCACCATCACGGGTGTCGTCGGCTGCATCTCGAGTCGCAGGTGGTAGCCGAGACTGTGATAGGTGGATAGCAGGCGATCAGCGAGCAGCACACCGCCCACCACACCGAATGGAATGGCGATCACGGCGAGGCTGAAGTTTTCGGCTGCGATCAATCGGGAGAGCATCCCGGCGCCCATCCCCCCCGCATGCAGTGCGCCGAGTTCGCCGAGCCGCTCGGATATGTTGGCAGACATCGCGTTGTAGAGCATCAGGGCCGCCATGACGCCTGCGAAGACGAACATGATGCCGACAAGGGTGTCGTAAAGGCTGAACGCATCCCGCATGGTCGATGCCAACGATGTCGTCGACCGGTAGGCCACCACCCCCACTATCTTCGCTATCCGGTCGCCGACGGCGCGCGCGTCAGTTCCGGGTTTGAGCTTGACCAGCACGCCGTTGACGGGAAGCGCACCGGCTTCTGCCCGAAGGCGGTCCATCGAGATGTACACCACCGGTGAGAACGGTTCGTCCACGAATCCCGCCACCCGCTCGGTCAATCGGAGCCCCGATTGCGGCATCACGACATCGATGTGGTCACCCAGGGACACAGACAGTAGGTCGCGCAGGCCTACCCCGAGTAGGACCCCATCGCCGGGCAGCTGATCGGCTCCCGATTCCGTTGGGAACATGTGCATTTGGCTCTGCGGGGCCAGCCCGATAAGCATGGTTTGATATCGGTGCCTGCCGGCGGTCACCGTGGCTCCGTAGGCGCTGTAGGCCTCGGCCACGGCGATGTCGTGGTCTGAGTGCAGCTGGTTCACGACCGCGTCGGCTGAGCCCGAAACCACGAGTTCACCATCCTGCCGCTCGATCTGCCCAAACTGCCTGTCGACCGTCCCCGGGAGAGTGTCACGCATGCCGGCGAACACCATCACCAAGATGACCGACGCCGCGACCCCGACCGCGGTGAACACTGTGCGCCGACGGTTCCGCAGGATTGCCCGCAGCATCATCCGCCACCGCGCAGGGATGTTCGCGAGCACCGGGACCAGGCGCTCGACGATGCTGCGGCGGCCGCGATCTAAAGGCGGAGCCACGCGCATGGCTTCCGCGGGCTGCATTCTGGCCGCGGCATGGGCCGGCGCCATCGCGGCCAGCAGCGCGACACCGACGGCGGCGACAGCAGCGAGCAGGTAGGTGAGTGGATGCATCGAGGTGAGGCGCATCGGCAACGCGATGGCCTCCGTGTACTTGGTCGTGATCCACTGTCCCAGGAAATAGCCGCCGACTAACCCCGGTAGCGTTCCCACCACGGCGCAGGCAACGCCGTATCCCAGGTAGTGTCGACGCACCGCGCCCGCCGAAAGCCCATTGGCGATCAGGGTTCCGATGATGGCGCGCTGAGCTGCAACATTCCGTGACAGCAACACATAGGTGCCGAGTACGACGGCCGCGAGGAACAGGAAGGGTATGAGTGCGGCGAGGCTGCCGAACTGTGCGACGTCGTCCCGCAGGGTGTGATATGAGGCCTGATCCTCGTAGGGGACGAACTGCAACCCGGCGTTGCGCGCAAGCTCGCCGGTGGCAGCTGTCAGCGCGTCTGCCGCGGTGCGGTCACGCGCGTAAACGGCGATCTGTTCGCTCGCATCCGGCAGTGAACTTGTCAGTTCATTGTCGGGCAGGAACACCACGCCGAAATCCTCAGGCGTGGTAAGGACCTCCTGGGGGGAGCGTGCGGGCCACAGGTATTCGGTGGACAAAGCCGACCCCGCGACCGTAAAGCGCCGCCAGCCTTGCGATCCCAATAGTTCGACGGTATCCCCGGGATGGAGGTAGTAGTGATCGGCGACGTGCTGCTCGACAACCAGCTGCCCGCTGCCGGGCAGGGCGCCCGTCCGTATGTCTAACAGCGACACGGTCGGCTGCCCGGAATCCGGTACGCCGACAGCGCGGCCGTACAGCGCGTGTCCGTTCAGCCGCATGCCGACGTCGGCTTGATGGCGGACATCGACCAGCGGCCTGCCTGGCATGTTGGCCACGGTGTCGCGCAGTCCGGCGACACCGGGCCCGGTCACGATTGCGTCCGGCAGCCGCTGAGTGATGTAGGTCCGGTTGAATGATTGGTCGAGATTTCGGTAGCTGTCGGTGGCGCCGATGAATACCGCCACGCCGATGGCCATCACTGTGGCAATCGCCGCGAAGCGCCATCGTTCCCGCCACACGTCGCGACGCACTTTGCGACGTAATGCACGGCTCACCAGTCTAATTCCGATGCGTCCGCGGGGTTCTCGATGATCTCTGACTTGCTGATCGCGCCCGAATGCAGCCAAAGCACTCGATCCGCCATGCGTGCGATCTCGGAGTTGTGAGTCACCACGATGACGGTCTGCCGAGCGTTTCGAGCCAAGTCGCTCAATGCGGCCAAGACCTGTTGGCCGGTGACCAAATCGAGGCTTCCGGTTGGCTCATCACAGAGCAAGAGAGAGGGCTGCTTGACGATCGCCCGGGCGACCGCCACTCGCTGCTGCTGGCCCCCGGAAAGTTGTGCGGGAAAGCGGTCGGCGACGTCACCGACGCCCACTCGTTCCAATGCGGTACGACTCCGGGATTGCGCATCGGGTCCGGTCAATTCGGCAAGGATCTCGACGTTCTCGAGTGCCGTCAATGTGGGCACCAGGTTGAAGAATTGGAAGACAAAGCCCACGTGTTCGCGGCGATATCGCGTTCGCAGTTTCCGGCTGAGCCTCCCGATATCGTGGCGGTTGATCTCGACCACTCCATTGGATGGCTGCTCGATTCCGCCGATGATGTTGAGCAGCGTCGTCTTTCCTGATCCCGATGGGCCGAGCAGCACTACAAATTCGCCGGCTTGGACTTCCAGGTTCACCTGATCCAGAGCGACCACCCTTGTGGGCCCGGAACCGTAGGCTTTGCCAACATCGCTTAGTCGCAACGCGGATGATTCGCCGCCGCGAGAACGTTGCAGCGGGAGTGCGTCGCCGACATCCGACTTGGGGCTCATGTCCTCACTAGCCCATCTCGACCGGTGCGCGACGCGTCCACCATCGATTCAGTATCGCGCAGCAGCGCATCCGCACATGCGAAAAACCTGCAACAAGTTTCGCCAATCATCCGCGTCAAGCGAGCCCCGGAGCTACCCTTCGCGCAAGGTCGGGTTCACGCGCTCATCGTCAGGGGTGACTGAGATGACGTTACGGGTGGTTCCTGAAGGTTTGGCCGGGGCCGGCGCCGCGGTGGACGCCCTGACCGCGCGGTTGGCGGCGGCGCAGGCTGCTGCGGCGCCATTAATTACCGCGGTGGTACCGGCGGCCGTTGATCCGGTGTCGTTACAAACCGCCGCAGGATTCAGCGTTGCCGGCAACCAACACGCTGCCGTGGTCACGCAGGGAGCCGAAGAGTTGGGCCGCTCGGGCGTAGGCGTGAGTGAGGCCGGTATCAGTTATGCCAGCGGTGATGCCGCTGCGGCGTCGTCGTATCCGATCTGGGGCGGCTAAGCGCTGGCCGAATCAACCCCGAAAACTGATCAGTGGAATCGCCATCTCGACCGGGTCGGCCGCGCCGTGGAAGCCGACGAGTTGAGCCACCTCGGGCGGCTCGTGAGCGGTGGCCAGCACCGCCGTATCACCGGTGCAGGTGACGACGACATCGCCGATGCGGGGCAGGTGCTCGGGGCGGACCGATCCGAACAGTCCGGCGGCGACCGCGTCGTCGCGGCTGCGCACTTCGGCCCGTCCGTCGAGCAGCTCGCTCCAGGCGGCGGTCACGTCCGGTGCCGCGCCCGGCTCGGTGTACAGGTAGCGCACCCGTGGATCGCCGGCGACGGCGCGCACACCCGCGCTCAACCGCGGATCGGCATCCAGGTCGATCCGCTCGTGCGCCGGTACGTTCAGGCCGCCGTGGTCGGCGGTGATCAGCAGCGCGGCATCCGGCGGCAGCGCCTCGACCAGTCGGGTCAGCAGCGCATCGACGTGGGCGGCCGCGGCATGCCACTCGGGTGACGTGACGCCGAACACGTGTGCCGCGGTATCGAGTGCGGCGGTGTAGGCGTAGACCAATCCAGGTGCGGCGCGCAACTCGTTGACAACCAGTTGCGCGTAGTCGTCGTCGTGGCTGGCAGCGCAAAGCTGCGCGCCCCGGTACGCCGCTTCGGTGAGGCCGCTGCCGAGGAACGCCGCGGGCAGTACGGCCCGGGCGTCGACACCGGCCTGTCGCAGCCGCTCGAACCACGTTGGGACGGGCTGCCATTGGGCCGCCGGGGGATCGTCACGCCAGAAGATGTGGTTGAGCACCTGGTCGGAGTCGGGCAGCTTCACGGTAAAGCCGAGGATCCCGTGCTCGCCCGGCATGGCCCCGGTGGTCAGCGACGCCAGGCTGGTCGGTGTGGTGGACGGGAAGGTGCAGGCTAGTTCGTCCAGCCGCCCGGCATCACCGGCCAGCACCGAGGCCAGCAGCGGTGCATCGTCGGCCAGCGCCGGAAGCAAGTGCCAGCCCATCCCGTCCACCAGTACGACCGCGACGCGGCGCACCTCGTCAGCAAGCAGCGCAGCCGCGGCGGGCAGCACGTCGGAGATCGAACGCGGCGGATCGCCGCGAGACATACTCGCCATGACGGCCAGTCTGGCAGCCGCGGCGCGCATACTGGATGGGTGGCCAAGCCCGCGCCGTTGGATCCGGCCGTCATCGAGCGGATCGGTGAACTGCTGCGGGCTCATGGGCTCCGCCGGATGGCATCCCGGATCGCGGTCTTGGCGGTGCTCGAATCGGTCAACACGCATCTGTCCGTCGCCGAGATCGCCCAGCGATTGCGCGAGTATCTGCCCGCCGAAGAGGAGCCGCCGGACTTGGCGACCGTCTATCGCACGGTGACCACGCTGGTCGATCACGGCGTGCTACACGCGCTGGCTGTTGAGGGCGGACTCACCACCTATGGCCCGGCCGAAGACCCGCATCATCACGCGGTGTGCACGCGATGCGGCTCGATCATCGAAGTCCCCGCTGGACAACTCTCCTCCGCACTGAAACACGCGATAGCCGGCAGTTCGTTCACGCTGTCCGAGCGCGCCGGGCTCACCCTGCACGGTATGTGCCCGCAATGTCAGCAGGACGGTCCATCAGGACAGGTCGAGTAGCGCGTTCTCGACGACCTCGGGCAGCGCCGGGTGAATCCAGTACTGGCCGCGGGCCATTTGCCGGGTCGGCAGCCCGAAGCTCATCGCCTGGATCAGCGGCTGGATGATCGACGAGGCTTGATGTCCCATGATGTGCGC
>DATJOR010000287.1:0-6864 GCA_035506875.1 Mycobacterium sp. | reverse complement strand
CAAGCTGGATGCGGCCGTGGCCCGGCATGCGGCCAAGTGGATGCGGCTGTCTGGCCCCAAGCTTGTTGAGCGCATTGACATGTGGGTGGCGCGGTTCGATCCGGCCGGCACGCGGGTGGCGGGTGAGCGTAGCGAGAATCGCTATGTCGAGATCGCGCCCACCGAAGACGGGTTGGCCGGGATTTGGGCGCACGTGCACGGTAGCGATGCTGCGGTGTTAGATCACCAGCTTGACGCCTTGGCCGCCACGGTCTGTGCGGCTGATCCGCGAACCACCAAGCAGCGCCGCGCCGATGCGTTGGGCGCGCTGGCGGCCGGACTGACGGCGATGCGGTGTGAGTGTGGGTCGCCGGACTGTTCGGCGGCGCAACGACGTCCGGGAGCCGACGTGGTGATTCATGTGGTGGCCGAACAGGCCACGATCAGCGGTGACGCGGACATGCCGGACTATCTGCCCGGATTCGGGCCGGTGTCGTCAACCAGCCTGCGCGGCATGGCCGCAACCGCGAAGATCAAGCCGTTGATGCTGCCCTCGACGCGTCCCGAGCCGGGGTATCGGCCGTCGGCCGCGTTGGCCGACTTCGTGCGGTGTCGGGATTTGACCTGCCGCTTCCCCGGCTGCGACCAACCCGCCGAAGCCTGCGACGTCGACCACACCATCCCTTTCCCGCTTGGCCCTACTCACCCATCGAACCTGAAACTGCTGTGCCGTTATCACCATTTGTTGAGGACCTTCTACACCGGCGTCGGCGGCTGGGCCGACCGTCAGCTGCCAGATGGCACCGTCGAGTGGACGGCACCCACCGGTCGCACCTACACCACCAAACCCGCAGGGGCCCTGTTCTTTCCCGCGTTGGCCATTCCGACTGGCGAGGTGGTGCTGCCGAAGGTCATGCCACCGACGACCGGGAACCGCGCACTGATGATGCCGGCCCGCCGTCAGACACGAGCCGCCGAGCGCGCCGCCCGCATCGCCTCGGAACGGCGGGTCAACGAGATCGCTATCGCCGCCGAGGCAGCCCGAAGGCGAATCGCCGCCCGAAACGATCCGCCGCCGTTCTAATCCAGCAGCATGCGAACGACGCCGTCGGCCAACAGCCGTCCCCGGTCGGTGAGCACCAGGCGCTGGCCGTCGCGCGTCAGCAAGCCGTCGTCGACAGCGAGAGCGGCGCGCTCGCGTTCGGCCGCGTCGAGCAGGTCCAGCGAAAAGCCTTGGCGTAGACGGATTCTCAGCATCACATCCTCGGTGTGACGGCTCTGCGCATCCAGCTCCTCGAAACCAGCGACCGGCAATGTCGCACCGTCGAGAATCTGGGCATAAGTGTTGGGGTGCTTGACATTCCACCAGCGGGTCGCACCGACGTAACTGTGCGCCCCCGGGCCGGCACCCCACCACTGGCCGCCGTCCCAGTAGCCGAGGTTGTGTCGGCACTGCCCGCCGGGGCGGCTCCAATTGGACACCTCGTACCACTCGAAACCGGCCGCCGAAAGCTGCTCATCCGCCAGCTCGTAGCGATGCGCCAACACGTCGTCGTCGGGAGCGGCGATCTCGCCGCTGCGGACTCGTCGGGCCAACGCGGTGCCGTCCTCGACGACAAGCGCGTACGCGGATACGTGATCGGCGCCGGTGCCGACGGCTGCCTCGATCGAACGCAGTAGGTCATCGTCGGACTCTCCGGGCGTGCCGTAGATGAGGTCGAGGCTGACGTGTTCGAATCCTTCGGCGAGTGCCTCGCGGGCCGCCGCCGCCGACCGGTTCGGCGTGTGGATCCGATCGAGAACGCCGAGCACGCGTGGCGAGACCGACTGCATGCCGAGCGACACCCTGGTGTAGCCGGCCGCGCGGGCGGCTGCGAAGAAGTCCGGCCACGCCGACTCCGGGTTGGCCTCGGTGGTGACCTCGGCGTCCGAGGCCAGCTCGAAGTTGTCGCGCACCGCGTCGAGCACCGACGCCAGGCGCGCACCGCCCAGCAACGACGGCGTCCCACCCCCGACGAACACGGTGTGCACCATCGGACCGCCCAAGCGCGCGCCGGCCAGTTCCAGTTCCGACCGCAGCCTCAGCAGCCACGCGTCGGGATTGACCCCGCCCAGCTCAGCGGGCGTATAGGTGTTGAAGTCGCAGTAGCCGCAGCGGGTCACGCAGAACGGCACGTGTACATAGATGCCAAACGCTCCGCCCGGGCTCAGCTGCACGTCGGGCAGGTCGACCTGCGCAGAGGATGCCGTCACGCCCTCCCAATATTCCGGAGTACCGGCCCGACCTCCAGCTTGCAGCGGATTCTCGGCGACATTTGCGCTGCGTCCCAGGGTGGCCACGTAGTTTTACTCACTGTGAGAGAAATTCCACCCTGGTAGCGACCGTTCGCGGCATCCGTGGCACAATGGCCGAGTGACCACCGCCCACCGCAGCTTGTTCGACATCGCGTTGGTGGCGCGTCGGCACATCGATTTCAAGCGTGTCTGCAGCTGTCGCTGTCTGCCTTGATGCCGTAGACCCGCCCACCTGTATTTCAGCTGGCTCCCGGATCTGCGCTGCCCGGCCAGCCACCGGTGATCCGCGCGTTCCGAGCCGGCTACTCCAAAAGGAGAATGCCGAATGACCTCTCCCCGACCCAAGGGCCGCAGCGAAGGCCAATGGGCGCTTGGCGAGCGCGAGCCGCTCAATCCCAACGAGCAGTTCAAGCTGGATGACGACGCGCTCAATGTGCGCGACCGCATCCTCAACCACTACTCGAAGGCCGGCTTCGACAGCATCGACAAGAACGACCTGCGTGGCCGGATGCGCTGGATGGGGCTCTACACCCAGCGTGAACAGGGTTACGACGGCACCTGGACCGGCGACGAGAACGCCGATCTGCTGGAAGCCAAGTACTTCATGATGCGGGTGCGCTGCGACGGCGGAGCCCTGTCCACCGCGGCGCTGCGCATGCTCGGCCAGATCTCCACCGAGTTCGCTCGGGATACCGCTGACATCTCCGACCGGGAAAACGTCCAGTACCACTGGATCGAGATCGAGAATGTCCCCGAGATCTGGGAGCGACTAGCCGCGGTAGGGCTGCAGACCACCGAAGCGTGCGGCGACTGCCCACGCGTAGTGCTGGGCTCGCCGCTGGCCGGTGAGTCCCTCGACGAGGTAATCGACCCGTCCTGGGCTGTCGACGAGATCGTCCGCCGCTACATCGGCAATCCGGACTTCTCCAACCTGCCGCGCAAATACAAGACCGCAATCTCGGGCCTGCAGGACGTCGCGCACGAAATCAACGACGTCGCGTTCATCGGGGTCAACCACCCCGAGCACGGACCCGGGCTGGATCTGTGGGTGGGTGGCGGCCTGTCCACCAACCCGATGCTGGCCCAACGAGTCGGTGCGTGGGTGCCACTGGAGGAGGTGCCCGACGTCTGGGAGGCCGTGACATCGGTGTTCCGTGACTACGGCTACCGGCGACTGCGGTCCAAGGCGCGGATGAAGTTCCTGATCAAAGACTGGGGCATCGAGAAGTTCCGCGAGGTGCTCGAAACCGAATACCTCAAGCGGAAACTCATCGACGGTCCGGCCCCCGAACCCGTCAAGCACCCGATCGACCATGTCGGCGTGCAGCGGCTGAAGAACGGGCTCAACGCCGTCGGGGTCGCACCGATCGCCGGGCGGGTGTCGGGCACAATCCTGGCCGCGGTCGCCGACTTGGCCGAGCAGGCCGGCTCGCAGCGGATCCGATTCACCCCGTACCAAAAGCTGGTCATCCTCGACGTTCCCGACGACAAGCTCGACGCTCTGACCGCAGGCCTGGACGCGCTGGGGCTGCCGTCGCGGCCGTCGCACTGGCGCCGAAACCTGATGGCCTGCACCGGAATCGAATACTGCAAGCTGTCGTTCGCGGAGACTCGGGTGCGTGCGCAGGGATTGGTGCCCGAGCTGGAGCGCCGGCTCGAGGACATCAACGCACAACTCGACGTACCGGTCACGGTCAACATCAACGGCTGCCCGAACTCGTGTGCGCGCATTCAGATTGCCGACATCGGTTTCAAGGGCCAGATGGTCGACGACGGCCACGGCGGCTCCGTCGAGGGATTCCAAGTGCACTTGGGCGGCAGCCTGGGCCTCGACAGTGGCTTCGGGCGAAAACTGCGACAGCACAAGGTCACCGGCACCGAGCTCGGCGACTACATCGACCGCGTGGTGCGCAACTTCATCAAGCAGCGTCATACGGGCGAACGCTTCGCAACATGGGCCGTGCGCGCCGATGAGGCGGATCTGCGATGAGTGGCGAGGAGGGGAACGGGTTGACGGAGGCCGAATTACGCGAGCTGGCCGAGCGTGGCGCGGCGGAGCTGGAAGGCGCTAGTGCCAGCGACTTGTTGCGCTGGACCGACGAGAACTTCGGCGGCGTGGGAGGGCCTCGGTCCTCGGCGACCTGTAACTACGTGGTGGCCTCCAACATGCAGGACGCCGTGCTCGTCGACCTGGCCGCCAAGGTACGCCCGGGCGTGCCGGTGATGTTCTTGGACACCGGATATCACTTCGTGGAAACGATCGGCACCCGCGACGCGATCGAAGCCGTCTACGACATTCATGTGCTCAACGTCACGCCCGAACACACGGTCGCCGAGCAGGACCAGCTGCTGGGCAAGGATCTCTTCGCCCGCGAGCCCAACGAGTGCTGCCGGCTGCGCAAGGTCGCCCCGTTGTCCAAAGCATTACGCGGCTACTCCGCGTGGGTGACCGGCCTGCGCCGCGTCGAGGCGCCGACCCGCGCCAACGCCCCGCTGATCGGTTTCGACGAAGCATTCGGGCTGGTGAAGATCAACCCGCTGGCCGCGTGGACTGACGACGACATGCAGGCCTACATCGACGACAATGATGTCCTGGTCAATCCGCTTGTCTTCGAAGGCTATCCGTCCATCGGCTGCGCTCCTTGCACGGCGAAGGTGGCCGACGGCGCCGATCCTCGCAGCGGGCGTTGGCAGGGGCAGTCGAAGACTGAATGCGGATTGCACGCGTCGTGACGACCCTGGTGCTGGCCGCGCACGGCAGCGCAGATCCACGATCGGCAGCCAATGCCCGGGCCGTGGCCAATCGGATTCGCTTTATGCGGCCCGGCCTTCGCGTGCGCGTCGCGTTCTGCGAGCTGAATACACCGCGCCTGGTTGACGTACTCACCCCGGATGCGGTGGTCACTCCATTCCTGCTGGCCGACGCGTACCACGCCCGTATCGACATCCCTGGGCAAATCGCGAAATACGGTGGCGCCGTGCGGCAAGCGGACGTGCTCGGCGAGGATGACCGGCTGGTGTCCGTGCTCCACGAACGGCTCGCCGAGCTGGGCATCAGCACGCTCGACTCTGACGTGGGTGTGCTGGTCGCGGCGATCGGGTCGACGCATCCCGCGGCTAACGCGCGCACCGGGCAGGTCGCCCGCAAGCTCGTGACCGGCACCGAATGGGTCGGCGCGACAACCGTTTTCGCGACCGGCTGTGGCCCGTCGGTGGCTGATGCCGCCGCCGCGCTGCGGCCCCGCGGCGCATGTCGCATGGTGGTCGCACCGTGGTTCCTCGCACCCGGACTGCTGCCCGACCGGATAGCAGAACATGCCGCGGCGGAAGGGATTCCGATGGCAGCGCCGCTCGGTGCTCATCGACTGGTGGCCGAGACTGTGCTGGAGCGGTTCGACGAGGCGGTCGCCGAGCGCGTCGCTGCCTGAGCGTCAGTGCGCTACTCGCCGCACGAGTACCTAGCGTTCTGGACGAGCAGATCAAACCGCTCGCGGCTGCTGACCTTTTCTTGCAGCGAGCGGAGTATCGGGAACCAGTATTCATCGGCGGACCGGCCGAAACGCAGCCCGGAGCCGACGAGGGTGCTGCCAAAGGAAATGTCGGTCAGAAACATGGCACGCGCCCAATCCAGATCAGACAGCGGTTCCTTGTTGTCGATGGCTGATTCAAGCCGACCAATGAGACGAAACCACTGATGCTGATCCGACTGACCCAACACCGAGCCCAGCAAGCGATAGGTGTGTTGCGCGGTTCCGGCGTACTCATTGAGGGCAAGCACCATAAGCTCACGTTCTTCGTCAGTCAGATCGATCGCTACGCGTTCAGGATCCGTCATGGCTCTCCAAGTTGGCTCGGCACAGAACATGCCCTACTTTCCACCTGAATTTTCTTACTCGGTCGGTTCGTGGGCCGGACCAAGTGCCGTGCCCGGCAAGCCGATTCCACCACCGACACCACCTCCGAAAGCCGGACCAGGGCGTATCGAGGGTGGCTCAACCGGTGCTGGCCTGACAGGCTCAGCGTGTACGGGCGCAGGTTCGGGACGCGCTGGTGGCCCGACGGGGCGCGGTCCCACAGGGCTTTCGACTGGTCTCGGTGGGCCGGTCGGCGGCTCGGCACCGGCTGGAGCAGGTCCATCCGCAAGCTGACCAGGCTTGAACGACGGTTCGTTCCAGCCGAATTTTTTGTCAACGAAATTAGGTTTTTCTCACCTCAGCGCACGCGGCGTTGATCGCCGCTGCGCTCGCCAGCCCCGACGCCCCAACACCGGTCGGCGCGCGATTTCCCGCAAGCTTCCCTGCGAGGGACTCACATGAGCTGGCTTCCAGACGAAGTCCCTCATCACTAACCTGCAGCTTTTGAGTCCTCTGCGACGTTGCCATGCGCAAAGCGTATTGCTCATTTCTCTTGCCGCAAGTCGCATATCGAAACCGAATGCCTTGGCGAGTGTGAGGGGGACCCGTTTGGTGGTCCAGTCGCTATGCGGCTTGGGGTTGGTGGGTCGTGGTCCACTGTAGGGCGAATTCGGTTGGGGTGAGGTCGCCGTGGGCGGAGTGGAGTCTGTTGGCGTTGTAGTCGCGGCGCCAGTCT
>DATJOR010000286.1:0-5157 GCA_035506875.1 Mycobacterium sp. | reverse complement strand
GCCCTACGTGGTCGGAGCCACCGTCCGCAGCGGACCCGCCCAGATCGTGCGCCCGGCACACCTACTTGCGTCGGCGGCGTTGTTCATGGTCATCCTCTATGAGACCGCGCGGATTCCCGTTGAAACACACACCGGAACAACCGAATTCGGCATGATAGAAACGGGCCGGTCGTTCGAGTACTCCGGTCCCGACCTGGCGCTGCTGCATTGGGGTTCGGCCGCCAAACAGTTCGTGCTCTACATTATTTTGTGCAACGTCTTCGTCGCACCGTGGGGGATGGCATCAACCCGATCTGCTCTTGATGTCGGATTAGCCATTCCCGCACTTGTCGGCAAAGCATTGCTGCTCGGCTGCATCATCGCGGTTCTGGACAACAGCTATGCAAAGCTACGGCTCTTCAAGATAACCGAATTCGTCTCGGCGGCGCTGCTACTCGCGGTCCTGGCGGTATTCACGCTTTACCTGGGAGGCGGCTGATGGTGCTGGCGGTCAGCGAGTCGGTGCCCAGTGTGTTCGAGGGTGTCTCGAACACGGTGGCTCTCATCGTGCTGCTGCTGGAGTTCGGGATGCTGCGCGCATCGCTGTTGCGCGGCCAGGTACGCCTTTATGCTGGCCAGTCCTTGGCGGTCAGCATCCTGGCGGCCGTCGTCGCGTTCGGCCGCGACGTTCCCGAACTATATGCGCTGGCCGCGCTGTCACTTCTGCTCAAAGCCGTCGTGGTGCCACTGGTGATCGTCGGCCTACTGCGCGAAGCCAACGAAGAGATCGCCGGCAGCGGCGTTTTGGGTGTGGCCAACGAAGTGCTGATCTCCATCGGTGTCGGAGCATTCGGTTTCTTTGCGGTCGGCGTGCTGGGCCTTTATTCCCCGGTGCTGCCCACGGTGGCGCTGAGCCTGTCGGTGGCGGTGGTGCTGGTCGCCTTCATCCTGATGATCGTGCGCCGCGATGTGGTCAGTCAGGCGATCGGGTTCTTCTCCCTGGAAAACGGTGTGTCGCTGGCCAGTCTGGTGGTGGCCGCCGGAATGCCGCTGATATTGGAGGTGGCGTTCCTGTTCGATCTGCTGGTCGCCGTCGTTGTCTTCGGTGTGCTGATGCGGACCCATCAGCGACGAACACGGTCGCTGTCTACCGAGACGCTTGACCGGCTGCGGGGATAGCCGATGAGCGTCGTGATGGTCCTGCTGATCGTGCTGCCACTGGTCGCCACGCTGGTGTGTTTGCGCGCCCCGCATCGCGTCGCCGCCTTGGTGACCGCGGTGACAGGCGTCATCTCTTTCATCCTCGCGGTGGCGCTGGTGCCAGCAGCCAAGGGCCACACCATCACCGGGCTGCACTACCTGCGCGCCGATGCGCTGTCGGTCATCTTTCTGCTGGGAACCTGTTTTCTCTACGCAGCGGTCGGCCTGTATTCCGTCGGCTATCTGGCCGACGAGGAGCGCGCGGTCCGCTCCGAGACCGCCGAGCAACAGGCATTGTTCGCCCACCACAGCGCGCGGTTCTACCTCGGGCTCAACGCGTTTGCCTGGTCGATGATCTGCGCACCGCTGGTCAATGGCCTCGCGTTGTTGTGGATCGCCGTCGAGATCACCACCGTCGTCTCGGCACTGCTGGTGGCACTGGACAACACCGAAGGAGCAACCGAGGCGGCGTGGAAGTACGTGCTGATCGCCTCGTCGGGGTTGGGCATCGCTCTGCTGGCGACCATCTTCATGTACTACGCGGGCGCCAACGTCCTGGGCCAGTCCTACGACCTGGCCTTCGATCCGCTGATCAGTGCCGCGGGACAATTGCCGCAAACACCAGTGCGTCTGGCGTTTGTGCTGGCCGTCGTGGGATTCGGCACCAAGGTGGGTTTCTTCCCGGTGCATACTTGGCTACCTGACGCACACGCCGAAGCGCCGACGCCGGTCTCGGCGTTGCTGTCGGGATCGCTGCTGGCGGTCAGCTTCTATGCGATCCTGCGCTACTACCAGATCGCCGCGGGCACCCTGGGAACCCGGTTTCCGCAGATCGTGTTGCTGGTGTTCGGCGTCCTGTCCTTGCTGCTGGCCGCGCTGTATTTGCTCGAGCAACGCGATATCAAACGGCTGCTTGCCTACTCGAGCGTTGAACATATGGGCATCCTGGCGATCGGTATCAGCTTCGGCGCACCGATCGCGTTGTCCGGAGTGTTGTTACACGTGCTCGCTCACGCTGCTGCCAAGGGCAACGCATTCATGGGCGCAGGAGTCCTGGTGCGCAAGTTCGGCACCAAGGAACTGGGCCGAATGGCCCGGGGGATCGAGTTGCTGCCCTGGTCGGGACCGCTGTTCCTGGTCGCGGTGCTGGCATTGTCGGCAATGCCACCATTTGGGTTGTTCCGCAGCGAATTTAAGATCGTGACCGGTGGTTTCGCCCAGAGCCGTAACATGTTTACCGCTGTACTGGTATGCCTGGTCACCCTGGCATTCCTAGGCTTGAGCATCGCGACCACCCGAATTCTGTTCCAGCCGCAGCCCGACGATGCGACCGAGGCTCCGCCGGCACTGAGTCGTGGTGAGCCCAGCCGATGGATGGTGGTACCCGTGGTCGCCGGTGTGCTGGTGTTGTTGGCCCTGGGATTAGCACCGCCGCCAGACCTGGTGGATCTGCTCAACTCCGGTGCTCGTGAACTGCTAGCGGGTACACCATGACCGCGGCCGCCCTGACGATGGTCGTCGACCTGCCGCTGGACCAGTGGCGTGATCGGATCACCGCCCGCGTTGCCGAGGGTCACCGGTTCGCCGGCGTCTACGGCAGCCACCGCGGTGACGCCGCCTACCTACACGGGCTGTTGGTTGGCGGTTCAGTCGTCAGCTGTCTACGCACGCTCATAAGACCGGGTGGCGACGGATCGCTGTCCTATCCGGCGTTGACACCCGATGTGCCGGCGGCGTTCTGGTATGAGCGTGCGCTGCATGACTTGTCGGGGGTGATACCGATCGGTCATCCGCGGTTGGACCCTCTGCTGCTGCCTCGCAGCCCCGGGCAGCCAACGCCTCGGCCAGGCCATCCTGAGCAAGACAGGCTTGAGCGGCACGTCCATTCCAGCGCCGCCGACCAGCATGGACCGGTTGATGTCAGCGGGCAGGGAGTCTTCACGCTGCCCTTGGGCCCGGTGCGTTCCGGAGTCGTCGAGTCGATCGAGTTCCTCATCGAAACGCCCGGCGAGGACATCCCGCACCTCAATATCCGTCCGCACTACAAACATCGCGGCATCGCCAAGCGCTTTGAGGGGTTAGCACTTGGAGACGCAATCCTAGTCGCCGAGCGGGTCGAGGGCATCGCGTCGGTCGCGCACGCGCTGGCGTTCGCGCACGCCGCCGAGACCCTGGCCGAGGTGGTTGTACCGCGGCGGGCCGGCCTGATCCGGGTGATCCACGCCGAGCTGGAGCGCCTGGCCAACCACCTCGACGTGGTGACGCGGCTGTGCGACGCCGCCGGACTGGCGGTGCCGCACGCCCGCTTCGGCTGGCACAAAGAATGCATCATGAGATTGGTATCGGCACTGTGCGGCAACAGATTCGGCCGCTCGGTGGTCCGCGTCGGCGGCGTCGCTGACGAGCCGCGACTGCAGCCGGCCGACATCGCAGCGCAGCTGGCGGTGATCACGCAACGGATTCACTCCGACCGCAACGCGCTGATGGTCGACGCATCATTTCTGGACCGGCTACGCGGCACCGGCCACCTCAATCCAGCCTTGGCGGCGTCGCATGGCGCACTGGGCCCGGTGGGACGCGGCTCCGGTGTCGACGACGATGCCCGCCGCCGCGTCTACGACGGCTACGCCGAACTGCCGCTGGTCGACGGCGACGCGGTCAACGACCACGGTGACGCACTGGCCCGGCTGCGGGTGCGGTGGGCCGAAATCGACGGCGCGGTCGAACTGATTTATCGCGCCTGCGACCGGCTCTCGGATCTGCCTGACACGACCCTGGCCGTCGAGGTGCCGACGGTCGACGGCATCGCATTGGGCTGGGCCGAAGCCCCTCAAGGTGAGGTGCTCTACAGCCTGGAGGTGCGCGACGGCCGGATCGGGCGGTGCTTCGCCAGGTCGGCGTCGCTGCATAACATGCTGCTGTTTCACGATGTCTTCAACGGCGACGTGTTCACCGACTTCCCCTTCATCGAAGCGAGTTTCGGGCTGAGCTACGCCGGGGTGGCGATGTAGATGCCGTGGGTGTTCAAAGGTCTGCGCAACGGGATCCTCACCACCGGGTGGCCCAAACGCGCCGATGACTACTTCGACAGTTTTCCCGCCGCGGTCAGCGTGATCGACGACCCGAAGGCCGCGACGTCTGACACGGTCACTCAGGCAGCCGCGGTATGCCCGACCGGTGCAATTTCCGCGGAGGCGTGGCCGCGGGTGGACCGCGGGCGCTGCATCCTGTGTGGGCGCTGCATCCAGACGGCACCCGGCTGGTTTGCCTGGCAGTCCGGAGCGGCAACAGCACAGCTGAGCCGGCGCTCTCTGGTGGTCGGGGACGTCGCGGAAACCGACGAGGCACTGGCCGAATTGCGGGCGAGCCTGGCGCAGCGGGTGCGGTGGCTGCGGCGTTCAGTGCATTTGCGTCACATCGACACGGGTTCGGATGGCAGCGACGAATGGGAAATCGAAGCGCTGACCAACCCGGTCTACGACCTGCACCGGCTGGGGATCTTCTTCACCGCCAGCCCCCGCCACGCCGACATCCTGCTGGTGACCGGTATCGGGGCCGCGGGCATGGTGGAACCCTTGCGCCGCACACTCGAGGCGATGCCCACCCCGACGGTGGTGGTCGCCGTGGGCGCCGACGCCGTCAGCGGCGGACTCATCGGCGGCGGATACGCCGGCGAAGGTATCCGTGACCTTGTCCCCGTGGATGTTTGGGTGCCCGGAGCCCCGGCCTCCCCTTTCAGCGTGCTGCACGGCATCCTGCTGGCGCTGGGCCGCATCCCAGCGCCCGGCAGTGGGGGCACGCGATGATCGCCGCGGGCCTGATACTGCTGGCGGCGGTTGTGGTGATTAGTTGGTGCGCCGGACTCACCGCCGGTGACGCGGCGCGGAAGCTGTTGTGCGCGCTCGCGTGGACGGCGACCACCGCTGCCGCAGCGCTATTCGTGCTCGCCGGCGCTTTTGGATTGGCCGGAAGCCATCA
>DATJOR010000285.1:0-5090 GCA_035506875.1 Mycobacterium sp. | reverse complement strand
GTCCGCGGACGGCTCAAGACGGGCTGGTATCTGCTCGGCCCGGCATTTGTCGCCGCGATCGCCTACGTCGACCCGGGCAATGTCGCGGCCAATGTCAGCGCCGGCGCACAGTTCGGCTTCTTGCTGCTGTGGGTCATCGTCGTCGCGAACGTGATGGCCGGGCTTGTGCAGTATCTGTCCGCGAAGCTCGGGCTGGTGACTGGGCGCTCGCTGCCGGAAGCCATCGGAGCGCAACTCAGCCGACGGGCCCGGCTGGCGTTTTGGGCGCAGGCCGAGATCGTCGCGATGGCCACCGACGTGGCCGAGGTGATCGGCGGGGCGATCGCACTGCACATCCTGTTCGGTCTGCCGCTGCTCGTCGGCGGGGTGATCACCGGGTTGGTGTCGCTACTGCTCCTGCGGATCCAGGACCAACGCGGCCAGCAGCTGTTCGAACGCGTGATCACTGGATTACTGCTGGTGATCGCGATCGGCTTCACGGCCAGTTTCTTCGTCGCCACACCGCCTCCCGATGCTGTCATCGGTGGGCTGGTGCCGCATTTCCGCGGGAAGGAGAGTGTGCTGCTGGCGGCCGCCATCCTGGGTGCGACGGTGATGCCGCATGCGGTGTACCTCCATTCCGGGATGGCCCGCGACCGGCACGGTCATCCCGATCCCGGCCCGGATCGGCGGCGGCTGCTGCGGGTCACCCGCCTGGACGTCGGGCTGGCGATGGTGGTGGCCGGCGGGGTCAATGCGGCCATGCTGCTGATCGCCGCGCTCAACATGCGCGAACGGGGCGGCACCGGTTCCATCGAAAGCGCGTACGCCGCTGTGCGCGACACCGTCAGCCCGACGATCGCGGTGTTCTTCGCGATCGGATTACTGGTTTCGGGTTTGGCGTCGGCATCGGTCGGCGCCTATGCCGGCGCGATGATCATGCAGGGGTTGCTCTACCGGTCGATTCCGATGCTGTTGCGTCGGCTGGTGACGTTGGCGCCCGCGCTGGTGATTCTGGCGCTGGGTTTCGACCCGACCCGAACGCTGGTGCTGTCGCAGGTCGTGCTGTCGTTTGGCATTCCGTTCGCGCTGCTTCCGCTGGTTCGGTTGACCGGCGACCGGACGCTAATGGGAAACGACGCCAATCACCGCGTCACAAGCGCGATCGGATGGGTGGTCGGCGTGATGATCAGCCTGCTCAACGCGGTGCTGATCTACCTCACCGTGGGCGGCAAAGGCTAAATACGCGCTTCGTCGGTGCCCTTGGTCATTCGGCTTGCATCCCTTCGGCCCTGACGATCACGGCGACCCTGGGTGATCCTGCTGGTGGGTACATAGCCGATCAGACACGAATAGCCGATCAGAAACGAACTGAGATGTTGCAATCACCACGTCGCGGGATCTTGGTTGGCGTTGACGGCTCAGCAGCCGCACTGGCCGCCGTCCGGTGGGCGGCCCATGATGCCGCACTGCGGAATGTGCCGCTGACCTTGGTCCATGTCGTCGACGCCCCCGTACCGGGATCGCCGGCGGGCTATAGGCAATGGCAGGAGAAGCGGGCACACGAATTCATCAAGTCCGCGATGGAGGTCGCCGAACAGAGCACTTTTGAGCGCGATCCGGTGCAGATCGATAGCAAGGTGTTTTATGCGGCCACCGTCCCGACGCTCGTCGGCCTTTCCAAAGAAGCGGAGATGGTCGTGGTGGGCTATCGGGGGCGCGGCGGCGTGTTGGTCCGCACCTTCCTCGGCTCGGTGAGTTCGGGATTGGTGTACCACGCGCATTGCCCAATCGCGGTGATCCACGACGACGAACCGCTGGTCGCCAATGTCGCACGGGCACCGGTGCTGGTGGGGATCGACGGCTCTCCGGCGTCGGAAGCAGCGACTGCGGTTGCGTTCGATGAAGCGTCACGGCGAGGTGTCGGCTTAGTGGCCCTGCACGCCTGGAGTGATCTGCGGGTTTCCGACTTAAAAGAGTTGTTCCCGAACTTCGATTGGGACACTCATCTATCCGAAGAGGAAGAGACGCTTGCTGAACGGCTAGCGGGTTGGCACGAACGCTATCCCGACGTCGGGATCCGTCGCACCATCGAGGTCGGTGAGCCGGCGCGTCCGCTGCTCGAAGCGTCGAAACGGGCGCAATTGATCGTGGTCGGCAGCCACGGCGGCGGCGGGTTCCCGGGCATATTGCTGGGCTCGGTCGGGGCGGCCATAGTCAACAGGGCCAAGATCCCTGTGATCGTGGCGCGTCGGTCTTGACGACGGGCCGACGAGCACTGGAAATTGCTCGCCGGGGTCGTCACCCGGCAATCGCGTCTGAGGATCTGATCTCGACCTGATCGTCGGGGTTGAAGTAACGCTCTGTTCCGTCGGTGAACTTCACCGTGCACACTTCGGGCAGCGAACTGCCTTCGTAGGGATGCGACTCGCAGATAACCCTTGTTTTGACCCGCTTCCAGGCGTCGTCGCCTTCACCATGCTCGCGGACGAAATACCCAGGGAGGCGGTTGGTGAGATCAACTGCCCGCATGCGCAGGACTCGGCCCGGTGAAGTCGGCATGCTTGTAGATTCTGCCCGCTGACGCTTGCGACTTCCTGTCGAGCGGGAGGACGATGCTAGGCCCCCGGGCGGAGCTTGAGCAGTTCGTCCAGCAGGGCGTCCACCTGACTTACCGGCGGCAGTACTCCGCCCCGCTGACGGTAAGCACTCCGAACGCTGACCAGCAATCGCAATTCACGCTCGATCGTGTCCCGATCCCGCGTGCTGCCTTCCACCGAAGCGCTCATTGCGTCATCGTTGCACCGAAAAGTCAACGCCAACAGCAGGACGCGCCGGAATTAACCTTGCGGTCATTACCCGATCTGCCTTTGGATGCCGAGATCGAGGCTGGCGTGCAGCTCACTCGTGCACTTCTTCGCGCCAGCGTAGATCTCGACGGAGGCTCACCCGGCACAAAGCGCCCCTTCGTTGGCTAAATGCTTCGCCCCGCTAACATCGAGGTCGTGCCGGCTCGCCGTCATACCTACTTCGCGTACGGGTCGAACCTTTGCGTGCAGCAGATGGCGCGACGCTGCCCCGACGCCACCGATCCCCGGCGGGCGGTGCTCGCTGATCACGACTGGCTGATCAATCAGCGCGGCGTGGCCACCGTCGAGCCGTTCGACGGCGTGGAAGTGCACGGGGTTATCTGGCAGCTCTCCGATCACGACCTGGCTACCTTGGACAGCGCCGAGGGCGTTCCGGTGCGCTACCGGCGCGACCAGTTGACCGTGCACACCGACGACGGGCCGTCGGATGCCTGGGTCTACATCGACCACCGGGTGCATCCGGGTCCGCCACGACCGGGTTACCTCGAACGCATCATCGACGGGGCCCGGCATCACGGCTTGCCGCAGCGGTGGATCGACTTCCTTCACCGGTGGGATCCCGCTCGTTGGCGCAGGTTTTATGGCCCACGGGAACGGCCCACAACGCCTGCGCCACAGTCACTTTCCGAGTTGCTGTCCGAGCCCGGGGTCTTCGAGGAGAGCAGGCTGCGATCGCGATTCGGATTTCTCGCCATTCACGGCGGCGGTCTGGAGGAGATGACCGACGTGATCGCCGAACGGGCCGCCGACGCGGCCGCCGCGTCGGTGTATTTGGTGCGGCATCCGGACCGCTACCCGCATCACTTGTCGTCGGCTCGTTTCCGCATGGGCGAATCGGCCCGGCTCGCGGAGTTCCTCGACCACGTCGACGTCGCGATCTCGCTGCACGGCTACGGGCGGATCGGCCGCGGCACACAGCTGTTGGCCGGGGGCAGCAACCGCGCGCTGGCCGCGCACGTCGCCGGCCACCTCGACCTGCCTGGTTATCAGGTCGTCACCGACATCGACCAAATCCCGCTCGAACTCCGCGGGCTGCACCCGCACAACCCGGTCAACCGGACCCGCGACGGCGGAACCCAGCTGGAATTGCCGAGCCGTGTCCGCGGCATCAGCCCGCGCAGTCCACTGCCCGGCGAAGATGGATTGTCGCCCGTGACTTCTGCTCTGGTGCAAGGCTTGTCAGCCGCTGCGCGGTCCTGGAAACTGCGCTGAGGAATACCAACACGATCGGAGTTCGGTGATGGCCGCACAGACGTCTCGCGCCTTTCGGTTTTCGATAGGCATCCACAGCGCCAAATCGGGCGCAGCGCTGCGGGACAAGGCGCGACGTTTGGAGGATGCCGGATTCGACGGCATCCATCTGCCCGACCACCTCGGCGCGCCGGCGCCGTTTCCGGTGCTGGCCGCGATCGCGGCGGCCACCTCCAGGGTGCGGCTGGGGACCTACGTGCTCAACGCAGGCTTCTACAAGCCGGCGCTGCTGGCTCGCGACGCGGGCGCTGTCAACGATCTCAGCGACGGCCGCCTCGACCTTGGCCTCGGCGCGGGTTACGTGCGGGAGGAATTCGAAGCCGCCGAGCTGCCGTATCCGAGCGCCGGGCAACGCGTCGACCACCTCGAGCACGTCACCACCTACCTGAAGAAGCACCTGCCGAGCGTGCCGATCCTGATCGCCGGCAACGGAAAGCGAATACTGACCATCGCCGCCCAGCAGGCCGACATCATCGGCCTGACCGGTGCCGACGACGCCGGGGCCGGCAACTCGCTCGCCGAACGCGTCGAGTTCGTCCGCGCCGCCGCCGGTGACCGGTTCGCGGACCTCGAGTTGAACCTGGCGATCACCGGAGTGTCCGACAGCTCCGGAAAACCCGACCTGAAGATGACCCGCCGGTATGCACCTCACCTGTCCGACGAGCAGTTGCTGGCACTGCCCGCCGTGCTGAGCGGATCGCCCCGCGACATCGCCGATACGCTGCGCGGCTACCGCGAAACCTACGGGCTGACGTCCGTCACCGTGCAGGAGCACCACGCCGAGACGTTCGCCAAGGTGATCGCGGAGTTCCGATGACCGTCATCGAGGAGCGGCCGAAGTCGGGTGAGGGCTCGTTCCGGTTCGACCGGGCCGAATTAGCCGGAGCGGTCGGCGATCTGGGCGTGCTGGTGCCGATCGCGGTGGCATTGATCGTCAAGAACGGGCTCACGCCGACGGCGGTGCTGTTGCCGGCCGGCGTGTTGTACGTG
>DATJOR010000284.1:0-8606 GCA_035506875.1 Mycobacterium sp. | reverse complement strand
CTTTCTCAAAGGCTATGTGGGGCATAGCATGACGTAATGGCCGCCCTCATTGCCGGCCGGACAGCCAGTGAGATGCCCGGGCTGGATATCGCCGAACAGAAGTCGTGGCAGAACTTCTTGGACTCGACCCTGCGGTTGTATTCGACGCTCAACCGTCAACTCACCGACGCGCACCAGCTGTCGCTGTTCGACGTCCGGGTTCTCGACATCTTGGACAACACCCCCTCCGGCTGTGCCCGGATGGGCGATCTGGCCGAGGCGTTGCCGTCGCTGCCGAGCCGCCTGACCCGGCAGATCCGTCGCCTGGAGGGGCAGGGGCTGGTGCGTCGCGCGGCCAGTTGCGATGACCGGCGTGGGGTCGTTGCCACCATCACCGACGAGGGCCGCGCGGCCGCGAGGCAGGCGATGGTCACCTACGCCCAAAGTGTGCGGACCTATTTCCTCGGCCAGCTGTCACGTTCGCAGGTCGCCGCGATGGGGGAGAACTGCCGGCGGATAAGCGCCGCGCTGAAGCGTTCCAATGGGGCCTAAAACTGGGTGGGCAGGCCTGACACCGTTACCCTTGTCGGCGGTGGCGTGGCAGAGAGGCCTAATGCACTCGCCTTGAAAGCGAGAGACGGCTAACACCGTCCGGGGGTTCAAATCCCTCCGCCACCGCCCCTCCGCCACCGCCCTTAGCTCCACAAGTGTGATGAGTCGGTTCATCGTCATCACCGTTGGTAGCCACATCGGTGCCCCTGGTCGTGTGTGTGGGGCGTTAGCCCCAGCTCCCGGGTGTGCCTTGTGGTACCTGCTGACCGAGCCAGTTGCAGGGCATCATTGTGCGCCAAGCGGTCAACGCGCATTGCTGCTGGGGTGTCAGCGGGCTTGGGCCGGCGCACGGCACATCCGGGGTCCCGCAGATAGGCCCGGGGGGCGGGTCAGCCTGCGCCACACCCGCCAGCCCGCAGAACGCGGCGGCAGTAGCCAAACACAGCGCGGCGAACGCCACGCGCAAGCGCTTCATCATGGTGTCCCTTTCCTCCCGATGGACGGGGACGCTACACCGGCCCGGCGACAGCCCGGCCGGATTTTCGGCAGGCCACCTCACCGGTCCGCGTGGGGCGGCCGGCGTGCTCGTCTCCCACATCGACACCGGACCGATGTCGCGGAGCCGGCAATGGGGCCCGGCCTGCGGCGCGTACAAGACTGCGCCGCACCAATCGCCACGCGATGGGTCGGTCCTTAGCGGTTCCTGACTTGCTCACCGGTCGATGCGGCCAGCTGCTCGGGCGTCGGCCCGGGCCGGTCATAGGCACTGTCAATGAGCGGACGTTGTTGAGCGTCAAGCTGATCGGCCTCTGCGCTGGCACCAGACGATCGCCGCGAGTTGTTGAGAGGCAGGTGCTGGGTGGGAATCAGAACCGAAGTGATGTTGCCCCGAGTGGTAACCACATTGGCCGGATCATCGATGCGGGCATCGACATAGTCGTGAATGGTGGCCGCACCCATCTCGGCGTTCTGCATGGCCAATCCGTAGTTGGGAGAGGCTTTGTTGGTGGGCGAATCACTCCACCCGTCGTATTCGCGGACCACCAGTGTCACTTGGTTCGCGATGTCGCCCGGAATGCCTTGGCGCCCAGCGACGAGCTGGTCATTGCGTGCGAACGTGTCACCCAGCAATACGAATCGCACTCCGGGCGGGGGCGTGTGTTGAGCGAGGTAGAGCGAGATTACCTGCGATCCGAGGCTGAATCCGAGCACTGTGTCACCGGAGTGCAGCGGAGCGTTGGCGATGGCTGCTGATCCGGCGTCATTGTGCAGGCCGTCAGCGGGGTAGGGCACCTTGACGCATGGACATAACGCGCCGCCCAGCTGCTTTTGAGTCACTGACATTGACATTCCGCCGATGCCGTCGAGATCGAACGGTTCAACTGTGTAGGTGATCCCGGCGGCCTCAGCGACGCCGGGATTCACCACTAGCGCCGCGGCGATGGCGAGCATCATTGCCAACCGCATACCTATGCCACGCATTGCGCACCGTGCCGCGTCGGATGTCGAACGCTGCGACTCACCGCCATAGTCGTGACCGTAGTTGTTCGGGTAGTCGTCGCGACACGAACCACCGAAAGCAAGTGAGACGCGAGCTAGCCCGAGATGGTTCCGTGGCCCTATCGCTTCACGTCGGTCTGACCAGCTCCAGCACCGGCGCCGGCGGTCATCGCGTCACCGATGTCGCGACTCATGTGTCACCTATGTCGTGAACTCAGACACCTCCGCCACCGCCATCCGGTTACTTGGTCAGCGTGAACTGTCCGACGTCGGTGATGCCGCGGCGGAAGAAATCCGCGCATCCGGTCAGATACCGCAGGAAACGGTCGTAGTTCTCCTCGGACGTGAGAGCGATCGCGTCTTCGCGGCGGGCGACGAGGTTGGCCGCCCACATGTCCAGCGTCCTGGCGTAGTGCGGCCGCAGCAGATGGACCCGCTCGACACCGAAACCCGCCGCGGTCGACAGCTCGACGACGTCGTCTTCCGAGGGCAGTTCGCCACCGGGGAAGATCTCCTGACCGATGAACCGCATGAACCGCAGATCGCTCATCGTGATCTTGATTCCGTGCGGTGCCCAGTAGCTGGGCGGATGGGTGAGGATGGTGTGCAGCAGCATCCTGCCGTCGGCGGGCAGCAGCCGGTAGGCCATCTCGAAGAACGCGGGGTAGCGCTTCTTCGTGAACGCTTCGAACGCGCCGATGCTCACGATGCGGTCGACCGGCTGGTCGAACTCTTCCCAGCCCTGCAGCCGCACCTCGACCTTCCTCGATGTCGGCACCTTCGCCAGGCGATTGGTCGTGTATCGGTGCTGGTTGCGGCTCAGCGTGATGCCGATGACGTTGACGTCGTACTTCTGCAGGGCCAACTCGAGCGCGCCGCCCCACCCGCATCCGACATCGAGCAACGTCATACCGGGCTCGAGGTTCAGCTTGCCCAGCGCCAGGTCGAATTTGGCGACCTGCGCCTCGTCGAGCGTCATGTCGTCGCGCTCGAAATACGAGCAGGTGTAGCCCATGGTGGGGCCTAGAAACAGTGCGAAGAAGTCGTCGTTGAGGTCGTAGATCGATTGCGACGTTTTGTAATCCGGTGTCAAGCGTGTTTTCTCAGCGGACATCGACAAGCTACCCATCTCATTTCCAAGCCGGGCAGCAAAAGGTCGACGCTCACGGGCTGAACGCCTTCTGCTGAGTCCCCCGACTACAGCCAAACGTGTGTCCGACATATTAGACGAGTGTGGACTAGCCAGTGAAATCCTCCAGACCGTTTTTAGCGCCTTTTTTGTGATCAGCCTCGGGGTATCTCGGCGGCGATGCGGTCCATCAGTGCGGTGTAGCGCTTGACCTCGGGATCTCTGCCCGGTTTGCCGCTGCTCACCACACCGGCGGCCAGTTGGCGCTCGGGGTCGGCCCAGATCGCGACGTTCACCAGCCCCAGGTGACCGAACGACGCGGGGGCGTTGCGGCCGAACGGGCCGAACCTGTTGGTGCCCAGTTGGAAGCCGGTGCCCCAGCGGGCCGGCAGGAGGCCGGTCGCGACATCCGGTCGTAGTCGGCGACATTGCCGCACCGCGCCACGCAGTGTTTCCGGGCTCATCACCCTGACACCGTCGAGTTCGCCTCCGCGGCGCCATATTTCGGCGAACCGTGACATCTCGTCGGCGTTGGAGACGGTGTTGGACGAGGGGATCACCGTTTTGAGAAACAGTGGTGTGTTGGTGATCGGGATGATCTGGTGCGTCGTACCGCCGACCGCCTTACGGAATGCCGCCGCGATCGGAGCGGGCAGCAGCGGCGTGCCGGTGGCGTGGCTGGGTGCGACCAACGGGATATCTTGTTCTGCCACACCGAAATTGGTCCAGCGGAAGCCAAGCGGGTCGAGGATTTCGGTGGCCAGAATCTCGCGGATGTCTTTGCCTGTCGCGGCATAAATGATCTCGCGCATCAGCGGGCCCCAGGTCAGCGCGTGGTAGATGTGGATCCGCCCCGGCCGATACAGCGGCCGCAGGTTGCCGAGTTGTTCTTGCGCGTACTCGTGGTCGTCCGCACGTTTGAGGTCAGCCCTGGGTCCGGTGGGAAACGGGACGCCGGCGCTGTGCGTCATCACGTGCCGGATGGTGGTGCGGTGTTTGCCATGGCTGGTGTAGGTCGGTAGGTACTCGCAGACCCGATCGTCGAGCGAGAACTGGCCGCGTTCGACGAGCATGTGCACGACGGTCGCGGTGATCGCCTTGGCAGACGAGTAAACGCAGAACGGTGTATCGGTCTTGACCGGTATCTTCTCGGCGTCCGGCGGGTCGGCCGGCGCATTGCCCCAGCCGTGCCCGATCGCACGGTTGAGCACGACCTTGCCGTTGTGCCGCAGACACACCTGGATCGCCGGGTGCATCCCCGCCGCATACCAGTGCCGGGCGGCCTGCCAGATCCGTTCGACGGCCGCGGGGTCGATTTCGGAGTGGTCCTCGTCGCCGACGGCCGTCACAGAGTCGAGGTCAGCCGGGACGCGGACCCTGCCCTGCAAGTCAACGTGGGTGGTCACATCCGCGAGGGTACGTGGACGACCATCGGGGAGTTAGAAGCTGCCAGTGCCGGCATAAGGCCAGAAGTCTTCTGCCTCCTGTTGCTGCACGGGCGGTTGAGCCGGCGCTTGGCCCGCCGGTGGTGGTGGCGGATGTGGTGCGTCGGTGGGTGGATCCGCTGGAGGCGGCGCCGGGAGCACAGCCGGCGCATTCGGCGTGCCGCCGAGACCGGGCGCCGCATACGCCGGGACGCTCGCTGCGGCCGTGGGCATAGCGATAAGCACTCCCGCCACGACGATCTTCCTGATGTGTCTGCGGACTCCGGATGACACTGCCCAAGTCATGGACCGCTCCCTTCGCCGGGCCCAATCATCCTATGCCGCCACTTAATTGATCGACTGATTGTTCACTGCGATGTAGCTACTGTTCACATTGCCGAGCCCATCCTGTGGCGCAGGACATAAGGCGGGTCGGGGGCTGCCGGATTAATCACAGCGATTCGTCAAAGCGACGGTACCGAGCATCACAGCCACTCCTGCCACGAGCGCTCCGCCAATGACATCGCTGAGCCAATGGAAGCCAAGGTACAACCGGCTCAAGGCGACGATCACCACACCGGCAAGCACCAGAACCGTCAGCAGGGCTTGCACCGTACGGCTCCGTCCGACCGCGATGCACACCGCGATTATTCCGAGCAGCGCGCCAATCCCGGCCACGTGCCCGGACGGAAACGGATGATGGTCGGTGTTCAATAGCGGTGCCGCTTGGATTTCCGCTTCGGTCAGTGGACGGTCAACGAGCGCCCTGATCGCGGTTTTAGCGAGCACAGCCCCGCCGACCGTGCCAATCACCACGACTCCCGGCCGCAATGAACGAGCACGCCACGCCAGTAGTGCTCCGCCGATTAGGCCGGCCGCTGCCACCGTGGCGCTGTTGCCGACACGCGCGGTCATCAACGACGCTTCGTCAAGGCGATGGGATCGGTGGGAGGTATTTCCGATCCAAGACGCGGTCGGAGCGTCGAGCGCCGTCACGCATCCGTGGACGTGCACCCCGATCGCCACCCAGGTCAAGGCCACCACAAGCCCGGCCAGACCCAAAGCCGTGGGCATCCGCCAGCTACGACACGGCGCACCAATATTCAACGACAACTCCGATGTCCACGAACGCCGCGGCCTCAAGGTCAACAGCGACATTCTGCACCGGCGCAGTGCGTCATGCCTTGCCAGCGTCAGTGTCTGTGACGTGGGGCAGGCAGACCGCCCACCTGGTCAGTGCAGCGTGGGGGCGTACCGTAGCACCGCGCCGACGCCGTCGGCCGGGGCGATTCGTTCGTCGGTGCGGACCAGCGATGCGCCGACGGACACCGCGAGCATCGGCAGCGCCTCGTCGGCGCCCATTTCTTCGTGCCCGGACACGCGGCGGCCAAACTGCTCGGTCTGATTGCCCGGCTATGCGCGGTCGCCCTCGGTGTCGTCGAAGAATTTCCAGTCGCCGTCGACTTCGACTTCCATCCGCCAGCCGAGCTCGGAGTTGTCGGCCTTGGCGTCGACGAACCAGGCGTGCGCGTCATCGGCGCTGGCAATGTCCTTGGTGTCGACGACGTCGCCGTGCGGGTTGAGTACGCGGTAGGTAGACATACAGACGGGTTACCCGTTGCGGAACTGCGCTACTCCCCGGTGAACTTTGGCGGGCGTTTGGCGAAGGTCGCCGAGATCCCCTCGGACAGGTCCTTGGACGGCAGGAACGCCGCATTCCACGCCGCGACATAACGCAGACTCGCTGACACCGCTGAAATGCGTTGCTGATCAAGGACATCCTTGATGCCGCGAACGGTTAGTGGCGGGTTGTCGGCGATTTCGGCGGCGGTGGCGTGCGCGGCCTGCAGGGTCGCGTCGGCGTCGGCGAACACGTCGTTGACCAAGCCGATCTTCTCGGCGCGGTGCGCGTCGATGTCCTTGCCGGTCAGCGCCAACTCGCGCAGGTGGCCGTCGGACAGGATCAGCGGTAGCCGGGCCAGGCTGCCCACGTCGGCGACGATCGCCAGCTTGACCTCGCGGACCGAGAACTTCGCGTCGGCGCTTGCGTAGCGGATGTCGACCGCGGAGATCAGGTCGACGCCGCCGCCGACGCACCAGCCGTGCACCGCCGCGATCGTCGGGGTGCGGCAGTCGGCGACGGCGCTGATCGTGTTCTGCATGCGCAGCACCTCGGCGTGGAACTCGGTGCGCGGACCCGCCAGCGCGCCGTCGGCCAGCACCGGGGCCATCGTCCCGCCCATCGCGGGCAGATCCAGGCCGTAGCTGAAGTTGCTGCCGGACCCGGTGATGACGATGGCCCGCACGTCGGGATCGGCGTCCAGGGCGGCGAACAGCTCCGGCAGCTCCGACCAGAATGCCGGGCCCATCGCATTGCCCTTGCCCGGTCCGATCAACGTCACCTGCGCGACGTGGTCTTTGGTTTCGACGATGACGGATTCGTACGGCTGGCCCATGTCGAGACCGTACCGTGGATGTCATGTCTTCTGACCTGCGGTCCGGTCCCGATTCACCGCCCACCGATGAGCTGGCCAGCGCGGAAGCCACGCTGGGCGTCCTGCAGCACGTGCTGCACCCGATCTCGCGCGACGAGTTGTCCAAATCCACACCGTGCTCGAAATACGACGTGACGCAGCTGACCGATCACCTGCTGAACTCCATTAACCTGCTCGGCGCCGCGGCGGGCGCGCCGCCGTCGAAGCGCGACACCGACGACTCGGTGGAACGGCAGATCGTCGGCGCGGCCCGGCCAGCGCTGGATGCCTGGCACCGTCGCGGCCTCGACGGCACGGTGACTCTAGGGCCCAACGAGATACCCGGCACGTTCGCTGTCAGCATCCTGTCGGTCGAATTCCTGGTCCACGCTTGGGATTACGCGGCCGCGACCACGCACCCGATCGACGTCCCCGAGTCGCTGGCCGATTACGTCTTGGGACTCGCGCACAAGGTCATCACGCCGGAAGGGCGGGCGACGGTCGGCTTCGATGATCCGATCGCCGTCCCTGACGACGCGCCGGCCCTCGACCGGTTGGTTGCTTTCACCGGCCGCAATCCGGCGGCGGCCAACGCCTAAATACGTTCCAGATAGAAGTAGGCGGGGCGGCCGCCCTTCAAGGCGAACTTGCCGTTCATCAGTCCGATCACGGCGCTGTCGTCGATCCGCTTGAAGTGATCGTGGGTCGGCTGACCGTCGTACACCATCGTGGCGGTCACCTCGCCGCGAAATTCCTCCATCCACAGGGTGGCCTCGCCGTTGCCGAGGTCGACGTTGGAGAACTTGTTGCCGTCGGCGTCCAGACAAATCAACGGTTTGACGTCGGCCGCCGAGTTGAACGTCTTGCCGAACCAGCGCGCCTCCTCGAGGGCGGCATTCAGTTTGTGGCCGGTGTTGAACGCGCCGCCTTTCCACTCGCCGAGCATGCCGTCGATGGTGGCCGGCTGCAGAGTCGCCCAGTAATCGTCGAGTTCCGCGTCGGTGATCAGTTCGGTGCGCTCCTTGAACTCTTCAAACTTCTTGCGGGGCAACGCGTCGGACATAACTGCTCCTGTCAGATCCAGCCCGTTGCGAATTGCAGCAGGGCGTTGTTTTCCTCCGGCGCACCGATGGTTACCCGAACACCGTCGTTGCCGTACGGCCGGACCACGAGGTGCGCGTTGGCCGCCTGCTCCACGAAATCAAGAGTGCGCACCCCCAGCGGCAGCCAGACGAAATTCGCCTGCGACGGCGGCACGGTGTATCCGGCGTCGCGCAGTTTCTCGCTCACCCGGGCGCGTTCGGCGACCACCGCGTCGGTGCGGGCGAGCAGTTCGTCGGCGGCGTCCAGCGAGGCGATCGCGGCGGCCTGCGACACGTTGGTCGTGGTGAACGGAACCGATACCTTGTTCAGCGCGGTGATGATCTGCGGGTCGCCGACTGCATAGCCGACCCTCAGACCGGCGAGCCCGTATGCTTTCGAAAACGTCCGCAGCACAACAACATTGCTGTACGAACGGACCAACCCCAGGCTGTCGGGCGCCATGGC
>DATJOR010000283.1:0-13975 GCA_035506875.1 Mycobacterium sp. | reverse complement strand
GCGCAGCAGATAGCCCCGCGAGTCACCGATGTGCACCAACCCAAGACGGTTGCCGGCGAACAGAATTGCGGTGAGCGTGGTGCCCATGCCCTCGAGGTCGGGCTCCATCTCGACCTGCGCGGCGATGGCCGAATTGCCGGCATGTACCGCGGCTTCGAGTTTGGACAGCAGATCACCACCGGGTTCGTCGTCATCGAGGTGAGCGAGCGCCGCAATCACCAACTGGGAAGCGACTTCACCCGCGGCGTGCCCACCCATGCCGTCGGCAAGCGCCAGTAACCGCGCACCGGCGTACACCGAGTCTTCGTTGTTGGAACGCACCAAGCCGACATCACTGCGGGCCGCATAACGTAAGACCAAAGTCACGGGCGCAGCTCGATTACCGTTTTGCCGATACGAACCGGCGTGCCAATGGGAACCCGTACCGCCGTCGTCACCTTCGCCCTGTCAAGGTATGTGCCGTTGGTCGATCCTAAATCTTCGACGTACCACTCCGAGCCGCGCTGGGAGAGCCGCGCGTGCCGTGTCGAGGCGTAGTCGTCGGTGAGCACCAGCGTGGAGTCGTCGGCGCGTCCGATCAGCACCGGCTGGCCGCTCAGGGTGATGCGCGCGCCCACCAATGCGCCCTCGGTTACCACCAGGTAGCGCGCGGCCGTCAGGCGTTGCCGCGACGGCAATAACGTGCCCCGCAGCGTCAACCCGCGCCGCACCATGACCGCGCCGGTCGGTGCGTAGATGTCAGTGCGCAGGATTCTCAACACCGACCAGATGAACAGCCATAGCAGCATCAAGAACCCGGCACGCGTCAGTTGCAGTACTAGTCCCTGCATCTGGCGTCCCCTCCGTCCTGGCGCCGCACGCTTCTGGGTGCCCGGATATAGCAACGTCACGATACTTGGACGGTGGTCGATGCGGGCTGAAGCTGGGCGCTTCGCGACCCACGGGCTCAATGGATGTGGACGACGATCTCCGAGTGGCCCAGCCGGATCACGTCGCCGTCTGCCAGCTGCCACTCCTGCACAGGCGCGTTGTTGACGGTGGTGCCGTTGGTGGAGTTGAGGTCAGACAGTAGCGCGACGTGACCGTCCCACCGGATCTCCAGGTGGCGGCGCGACACACCAGTGTCCGGCAGCCGGAACTGGGCGTCCTGGCCGCGGCCGATGATGTTGGCGCCGTCGCGCAACTGATAGGTGCGCCCACTGCCGTCGTCGAGCTGCAAGGTGACGGCGGTCCCGGAAGACGGGTAACCACCCTGCTGCCCGTAGCCGCCGCCGTAGCCGCCGGCCTCGGCGGGCTGACCATAGTCATAGTCGCGCCCCGCCGGTTCGCCGTATCCGCCGCCGTATGACGGAGCGGGCGGCGCCTCGCCGTAAGGGCCGTAGTCGGGCTGTTGGCCGTAGTCCTGGCCTCCGTAGCCTTGCCCTCCGCCATAGCCCTGGTCGTAGCCGCCTCCCTGGTCGGGATAGGGCGCCCGTTGGTCGGGTACTGGATAGCCGCCCTCGTCGTGGCGGGCCGGTCCGCGGCCCTGGTCGGCGTACTCGCCGTAACCCTGGCCACCGGGCTGTTGGCCGTAGCCGCCCTGGCGGTAGCCCGCGTCGTAACCCTGGCCGCCGCCGTAACCGCCGCCTGGCCGCTGTTCATACTGCGGGTAACCACCCTGGTCGGGGTATCCCCCGCGCTGGTCGGGATAGCCGCCGCGCTGGTCGGGATAGCCGCCGCGCTGGTCGGGATAGCCGCCGCGCTGGTCGGGGTATCCCCCGCGCTGGTCGGGATAGCCGCCGCGCTGATCGGGATAGCCGCCGCGCTGATCGGGATAGCCGCCCTGCTCTGGATACCCGCCCTGCTCGGGCGGCACGGGCGGATAACCTTGCTGGTCGGGGTAGCCGCCCTGCTCCGGCGGATAGGGACCGCGGGGGTCCTGGCCGGCACGCGGGTCGTCTTGCGGATGCCCGTAGTGGTCGTCGTAATAGTCGTCGCCGGGCCGCCCCTGCCCTTGGCCGCCGCGGTAGCTCGAATTCTCGGTCATCGGTGGTACTCCTGGTTCTGCGCTGAACGCATGGTCTGATTGTGGCCCGGCAGGCTCGCCAGCCGTCGGGCGGGGCGCGACATCGGGGTTGACAGCACCGCGGGCGCGGAACTGGCCGGTATGCAGGTTCGCCGACTGCTCGAACCGGACGACCACGTCACCATATGTTTGCCACCCCTGTTCGCCGATGTATCCCGCCAACTGCTTAGCGAAAGCGTCTGAAGTGAGTTCCGGGTCGGCGCCCACTTTCTGATAGTCGTGCATACCGAGGGTAATGATGTATTCGTTGGGAGCCAAAAGCCGATCGCCCTGCAGGGGGCGAATTCCGTCGGCCGCCTCCCTGCGCAGTAGGGCTTCTACTTCTTGCGGAACGATCGATCCACCGAACACGCGGGCAAAGGCGTCACCCACGGTGACCTCAAGTTTGCGCTCGATGCGTTGGACTAGGCCCTTCTGGCTGCTCATGTCCAAGCGCCTGCCTCAGTCCTTGTCTATCGCTGCCCCACGGCAGACCAGCCTCCGGCGTGTCGCGTCACGCGTGTCGTACTCCAGCATGCTATCCGGCCAGCGCAGCTCAGCGGCACCTGCAGAACTCTGAGAATCGCATCGATCCAGGTCAAAGTAGGTTACCCGGCTGGCGCGGCGGTGGCCGGCGACCGTCGTCGACGGCGTCAGCGCGGTTGGGGATAACGGCCATTACAGTGGTAGGCTCCTGCGGTTGTTTGGGCGAGTGGCGGAATGGCAGACGCGCTGGCTTCAGGTGCCAGTGTCCTTCGGGACGTGGGGGTTCAAGTCCCCCTTCGCCCACAAAATTGACTTGAGGCCCGCACTTATTGGCCGAGGTGTAGCTCGCATGTGACCTCGCCGCGACGGTGACCAAGAACGCTGTCCATCGTGATGGAGTTTGCGGAAATCGCCGCTCTCACGACGGCAACGTGCGGCGGCTACTACCTCGGACGGCGCGCGGGCTCGACGCCGTCAACTTGGCGGAAGCGAACGAGCCGGACCGCGCTCGGGAGACGGGCGATCAGCCTGCTTGTGCTCGTAACCGCGCGCCGCATCCGCCGACGTTTCCGGGCCAAGCCGACGTGGGGTCTGAGACGCATTGCGCCCGTTGAACTTTTGCGGGGTAGCGTTGCGCGGATGCGAACCTAGGCGAACGGGAACTGGTATGGCTGCCCTGCAGGACAAAGTCGCGTTGGTGACCGGCGCCTCGTCGGGCCTCGGCGCGCAGACCGCCCGGCTGCTATCCGGCCAGGGCGCAACGGTTTTCGGCATCGGCCGGGACACCGGCCGCTTGGCCGGAGTCTTCGCCGACGTGGAGCGTGGTTCATACGCATCGGTGGACGTCGCATCGGCGCAGGCCTGCAGGGACGCGGTCGAGAAGTGTGTGCGCGAGTTCGGCGGGCTCGACGTCCTGGTCAACATCGCCGGGCGACACCAGATGCGCCGGACGGAGTCGATGACCGACGACGACTGGGCGCAAGATCTGGCGGTCAACCTCAGCGGGCCGTTCTACCTGTGCAGGGCGGCGTTGCCGCATCTGCTCGAGCGAGGCGGCAATATCATCAACGTCAGCTCGATTGCCGGCGTCGAAGGCCAGGCCTACTCGGCCGGCTACTGCGCCGCCAAGCATGGCCTGCTGGGGCTCACTCGTGCTCTGGCGGTGGAGTACACCGCAGATCGCTTGCGCGTCAACGCGGTATGCCCGGGCGGCATGCTGACACCGCAAATCGAACAGTTCAGTGCGCCGGACAACCCGAACTACGACCTGATCATGCGCACAGCGTCGCCGCGCGGCATGATGCAGCCCCTTGACGTTGCGAATGTGATCGCGTTCCTTGCCAGCGATGCCGCCGCCGCAGTCCACGGCGCCGTCTATCGAGTCGACAACGGCAAGGGCGCCGGCTAACCGTCACGACCCGGTGAACCGGGGTTCCCGTCGTTCGGCCGTGGCTGAGACGCCTTCGATGAAGTCGGCGGTCCCGGCGAGCCAGGCTTGTTCGGATCGCTCCTTCGCGGTGGCGGCGCGCACCCGGCCGGCCAGATCACCGCGAAGGGTCTGCCGTATCGAGACGACCGCGAGCGGCGCGCTCGCGGCGATCTGCGCGGCGAACTCGTGTGCTGCTGAGCGCAACACTTCGTCCGGAACCAGCCGATCGCACAGACCGATGCGGGCCGCTTCTTCTCCCCCGACCGCACGGCCGGTGTACAGCATGTCCAGAGTGTGCTGCTGACCAACCACCGCCGGCAACGTGACGGTGATGCCAAATCCATGATGCAGGCCAAGCCGGCTGAAGTTCGCGATAAAGCGCGTCGACGGGCCGGCGACGCGGAAGTCCGCCGCCAGCGCCAGCCCGAGACCGCCTCCGACGGCCGCGCCCTGAACCGCCGCCACGATCGGCGTGCGCGTCGCGACGAGCCGCACGGCCTCCTCGTAGAGCGAGCCCGTCGTTCCTTCGGCCGGCTGCGCTCCCCCGTGCAGGGCACCCGGCAGGTCCGCGCCGGCGCAGAAGTGGCGTCCTGATGAGCAAAGCACGATCGCGCGCGCGTCGGCGTCGGCATCGAGGTGCTCGAAGGCGTCGGCGAGTCCGGCGATCAGGGTGGCGTCGAAGTGGTTTCGCGGGCCGCGCTCGAACTCGACGGTGGCGACGTGGTCGGCCGACACCCCGACGCGGATCTGATGGTTCACGGACCCTTCATATCAGTGCGTTGATCGCCGGAATCCCCGTTCTCGCGTGCTTAGCTGAGCCATGCGGATTCCCTCGATCCTGCGGCAGGGCCAGTCGAGGACCGTGCATATCGGAATTGCAGCGATCGTCGGCGTAGCCGCTGCCGCGGTGGTCGCCCCGACAGCGGGATGGCGGTATGCCCCGGCTGCGGGATGGATCGCGACCGCGACCGTCTATCTGATTTGGACCTGGGCGAGTATCGCCAAAATGAGCGCCATTGCGATTGAAATCGTTGTGCAACAGCGGCGTCCGGGCCGCAGACCCGCCGACACGATCGTGATGATAGCCAGCATCGCCAGCCTCGGCGGCGTCGCCTACCTGCTCATCGCCAGCACCGCCAAAGGGCCCGACGCCGCGATCGCCGCTGTCGTCGGGTTCTTGAGCGTGATCGCCTCCTGGTTGGCAGTGCACGCTGTCTACACCCTGCGCTACGCGGTGCTGTACTACACGCAACCCGTAGGCGGCGTCGACTTCAATGGCGGTGACAAGCCCGCTTTCGCCGACTTCGCGTACCTGGCATTCACCATCGCCGTGACGTATGGGGTGACCGACACTGCCGTGCAGAAGCGTTCGATCAGGGTGGCGGTGCTGCAGCACGCGATGGTGTCTTACCTATTCGGCACAGTGATTTTGGCGGTCACCGTCCAAGTGATCGGCAGCCTGGCCGGTCTCTAGAGCGTCTGGACCCATTGCAGGATGTCCGGAGTGACCGGGTCGGTCATGTCGCGGAACTCTGGGTGCTTTTTGATGAATGCAGCCACCATCGGGCACACTGGGACTGCCCGTTTTCCATCGGCGCGAGTTGCCTCGAGGGCCTCCCCCACCAGGATGCTCGCCAAACCGCGTCCACCAAAACGTTCGTCGACTTCGGTGTGATAGAAAACCCGCTGATTGCCCCGGTCAGCGACGGCGGCCAGCCCGACGGTCTCGCCTTCGACGGCGATGGTGTACTTCCCATCCGCGGCGCTGACGACGGTCTGAGCGCCGGTCTTATCAGTGGTCATGTGCCGAACAGTACGCGGCAACGGCTCACTTGCGCGGCGGCTGCAAGACTTGCATCGCGAGCCGCATCAGCGGCTCGGGCACCCGGTCCTTTGCGGACAGCGCGGCACTGGATACCCGGGACCGAATCAGCGTGCCGCGGCCGAACATCCGGTTCAACGGACCCCCGGACGGCTCGAGTTCGACGTGCAGCGGGGGCGAGCCTTCGGATGCGCCCAGGGCGGTGGAGATCACGATCCGCTGAATCTCGCTGGTTCCCTCAAAGATGGTGTACAGCTTGGCATCTCGATACCACTTCTCGACCGGATGGTCGGTGATGTAGCCCCAGCCGCCCATTGTCTGAATGGCGCGCTCGGTGGCCCTGACGGCGACCTCGCTGGCGGACATCTTCGACATCGACCCTTCGCCGCGCTCGAACGGGATGCCTTTGGCCGCCATCCAGGACGCCCGCCACGTCAACAGCCGCGCCGCATCGACCTGGGTGGCGATCTCCGCCAACGGAAACGCGATGCCCTGGTTGTCGATGATCGGTCCGCCGAACGCCTCGCGCTGGGTGGCGTAGGTGATCGCGTATTCCAGCGCGGCCCGCGCGATGCCGATCGCCTGGGCGGCGACCATCGGGCGAGTCTGCTCGAACGTGCCCAAAGTCGCCGAACCCGAACGCTTGCCGCCCGCAACAGCTTCGCGCGCTTTGGCGAGTTTGTGCTGAAGTTTCTCTTCTCCGCCGAGCAGATTGTCGCCGGGTACCCGGACGCCGTCGAAGCGCAATTCGGCGGTGTGCGACGCCCGGCAGCCAAGCTTGTCCAGCTTGCGCACCAGTTCCAGACCGGGTGTGCCGCCCGGCACGATGAACAGTCCCTGGCCGCGGTGGCCGAGCTCTTCGTCCACGACCGCGTTAACGACATGGACGTCCGCGATGCCGCCGTTGCCGATCCACATCTTGTGACCGTCGATCACCCAGTCGTCGCCGTCGCGGCGCGCGCGGGTGCGCAGATTCCGTACGTCGCTGCCGCCCTCCGGCTCGGAGATCGCCAGCGCCGCCAGCTTGAGGTCTCCAGGTGCCCCGAAACATTGCGGTGCCCACTCCAGCATCTGCTCCGGCGAGGCCGCCTGCCCGATCGCCGACAGCGCCAGGGCCGGCATGACGATCGCCAAACCGATTCCGGCGCAACCCCAGAACAGCTCCTCCATAAACATCGGCAGCGAAAGACCGCTCGGGTCGCCAATGAGATCGCGGTAGAACAGCGGGCTGTAGAAGCCGCGCTCGGCGGCTTCTTCCAGCACCGGCCACGGAAACTCCTGGCGCTGGTCATAATCGAGCGCGACAGGACGTATGACGGACTCGGCGAACTCGTGGGTGCGCCGGGCCAGGTCGTGTTGAGCCGCGGTCGGCGTCAGGTCGAAGGTCATCGGCGCCACTCCTCGATCCCGGCTGCGCCGGGATCATCGTCGCTGTCGCGGGTCATTCAGGGCTCCCCCGTGTCGGTTGCCCTGTTATTACCCCTAGCTCCGACGCTTCAACCCAGGCGCGTGATGCGTCAGGCCGCGGTCTGGGGACCGACCTGGCGGAGCGGAAGATGAAAGACCGTCGCGGCTACCGGAACGGCGTCGCCCTCGCGTCGTGCCAACAGGGCCGCGTTGTCGGGCAGCTGTCGCGCGTTGATCTCGCCGGCCGCGATCTGGCGCAGGACGGCGTGGGCCGCGGCCAGCTGTTCACGCTTGCGGTACTGGCCGCCGGGCAGTTTGACGCCGGCCCAGACGCCGTATTCCTCCCGGTTCTCGACCGCGTACCGCGCGCACAACCGCTGTTGCGCCAGGGGGCACCGGCGCAGGCACAGCAGCCTTGCTTCGGTGGCCGACTGTTCGTACGCGCGCGCCTTGGCGGCACCGTCGCCGCCGTCGTCATCGGCGTAGCCGAACCACAACTCCGGGTTGACCGAACATGGATGCCCCATCTTGCACGCCTCCTCCAGGCTAAAACGTATGCAGAAGCGTATACACACTCGCACCGGGTTGGCAAGAGAAACGTGATAAAAACGTATAACCACTGGAGAACGGATACGGCTGTGTAGTATCCGAATATGCCCGGAGCGCTGCGGTGAGCCGCGAATCGGCCGGGGCGGTGATCCGGGAACTGCGCGAGTCGCGGGACTGGTCGCTCGCCGACTTTTCCTCGGCGACCGGCGTGAGCATCATGGGGCTGAGCTACCTCGAGCGGGGAGCCCGCAAACCGCACAAAGGCACAGTTCAAAAGGTAGAGAACGGGCTTGGCCTGCCCCCGGGTACTTACTCGCGACTCGTGGTAGCCGCGGATCCCGCGGCGGAGCTCGAGCGCTTGACCGCGGCGACGCCGGCAGAATCGCCCCCTGCGCGGGCCACTGGCCCGATCGTGGTGGACCGGCACACCGACACCGAGGTACTCGAGGGATACGCCGAAGCTCAGCTCGACGCCATCAACTCGGTGATCGAGCGACTGCCTGAGGTGACATCAAACGAATACGAATCGTATATTCTCTCTGTGATCGGACAGTGTGTGAAGGCCGAGATGCTGGCAGCCAACTCCTGGCGGATGGCGGTCAATGCTGACGCGGCTTCGGCCGGGCGCCTGATGCGGCATCTGCAGGCGCTGGAGACGACGCGCGGCGCCCTGTTGGACCGCATGCCGATGAGCCTCAGTGCACGGTTCGACCGGGCCTGTGCGCGGTCGGCGCTGCCCGAACCGGTGATCGCGGCGCTGCTCGGAGTCACCGCCGTGGAAATGTGGGACATCCGGAATCGGGGAGTCATTCCACCGGGGGCGCTGCCGCGCGTTCGTGCCTTCGCCGACGGCGACACCGGTGCGGGAGACGGACAGTGAGCGGCAGCGAACTGGTCGCGTTGAGCCGTGCCCACGAACTGTTCACTGGCCCGACGCGGCAAGTAACGTCGGACGCGCGCGCAGCGCGGTATGACGGGTTGCTGAAGCGCGCCGCAGAGCTGAATACCGGTGGGGGACACGAGCTTTACCAGGCAGTGGTACACCGTAGCCGGGTAGCCTTGCGGTCGTCCGCGGACACCGACGCGGCGGTCGCCGCCACTGCGGCGCAGGCGCACCGCGATCACGCAGCCGCTCGCGACCTGACGAGAGATGTTCTCGACGAGGCGCGCGCGGATACCGCGGTAGCGGATACACCGATCGCCCAGCGCGAGGCGATGCGCCGTCGGGCCGCGCGGCTGCGGGCGCAGCGAGCGCATGTGCTGGCGGCACGCCAGCGGGCCCGCCGGCATCGGGCGGCGTTGCGCGCCTTGCGCTATCGCGTCTTGCGACGCGGCGGCTACCGGAGCGGGCTGCGCTTGCCGCCGGCCAGCAGCCGCGCCGGGATCGCGGTGCGCGCCGCGCTGTCGCGGCTGGGCAGTCCGTATGTCTGGGGTGCGACCGGGCCCGACCAGTTCGATTGTTCGGGGTTGACCCAGTGGTCCTACGCGCGGGCGGGAATCCATTTGGAGCGCACCACCTATCAGCAGATCTACGACGGGATCCCCATCCCTCGGTCCCAAGTCCGCCCGGGCGACCTCGTCTTTCCCAGCTCCGGACATGTGCAGATGGCGATTGGCAACAATCTGGTCGTCGAAGCACCCCACTCCGGCGCTACGGTCCGGATCAGCCCGCTTGGCACGGGCGTGCAGATCAGGCGCCCACTGGGGTAGCGGCGATGGTTGTTGAGCACGGAATCCCTGAGTACGGTCGACCCATGGCAGAGCAGGCCGGCCGGTCGATCGAGGCCATCGGGGAAGGCCAAGCCGCGTTGGCGCGGCAGCACGCGGCCGCCGCGGACGCCGACCGCGCTCTCGCCGAAGCACTCGCCAGCGCGCATGCGGCAACGGCCGAGGGTGTCCGCCGCCTCGATGCGATCGCCGCCGAAATCGACCACGCGGTAGCGAATCAGACTGCCATCGGGCTTGATACCGCAATGGGTGCGCGAGAGTTCCAGAAATTTTTGATCGGTAAGCAACGCGAGATCCTGGCCGTGGTATCCGATGCACACGAGCTCAATGTTGCGAAAAAGGCTGTGTTGGAAAAGTTGACGGCGAACTACACCGCGTCGACCGGCTAGCGCTCACGGCTGTGCACGGGTGAATTGTCGACACCGACGGCCCTGGCTACTGTCGCCTGCATGTCGGGGCCCAAGGACGTGCTGGCCGCCGTCGAGCACGTCAACAAATGCACCGGCGACCCGAACGCATGGATGGCCGGGCTGACACCACAACAGGTAGCGGATGCGGCGACGGTATTCGGAGTCAGCCCGCAACGGCTCGACGGAATTCTCGCCAGGATCCGCCAACAGCACCCGGATCTTTTCGACCCGAGGAGCGGGGAGACGATCGTGCCGTCGCAAACCGGTCCGGCCGACCGCCGGCCGGCAAGCCCGCCACCCGGCAATCGAGCCCCCGACCATCAGGAGGGTGATGCCGCGGACGCTATCAGGGGTGCGGAAGCTGCTCTGGCACATCAGAATTCGACGACCGCTCAGGTCGACCTGCAAGTGGTGACCGCGGTTCTCAACGCGCACCAGCAGAACGCCCAGGGCCGCGAAGCCCTGAACAGCCTGCAGCACGATATCGAGGCGGCGGTGACAACGCGATCCGATCTGGACACCCCGGCAGGTGCGCGCGATTTCCAGCGATTCCTGATCGGCAAGCTGAGGGACATCCGCGCCGTGGTGGCGAATGCGAGCCTTGACGATACGTCGAACTCGGCGCTGATGGCGGCATGGACGGCGTTGTACAACTCAGCCAAGCGCGAGTCCGGTGGTGTCGACGAACAGCAGCGGTCAGCCGGTGCGCCTGCCGCTGCCCAACCCGAAAGCCCGCCGGCAGCAGGGGATGCCGGCCTGGACCCCTACCTGGATTCGCTGCCGGTCGACGATCCCGGCATGCTGCCCGCGGACATGCCGGCACAAACTCCGTCTGCCGTGACGCCGACGACTCCGGTGATGCCGAGTATTCCCTCGTTTGGCGGCGGAGGGTTTCCGGGCGGGGGAGCGATGCCCGGTTCGGTTGTGCCAAGCGAATTTTCGCTGCCCGGATCGCTGCAAGGCAGCGATGACGGACGGGCATCGAAGGACCTCGACGACGCGCTGCTCAAAGCGGGCGACCCGGATGACGAGCCGTCCGCCGACGACGACGGCGACGAGCCGACCCACCATCGCGACGCCGAATCCACGGCGCCGCCCGCCGGCCCGACGACCGTCACGCTGCCAAACGGGGAAACCGTCACCGCCGCCAATCCTCAACTCGCCGCTGCCATCAAGGCCGCAGCGGGCGGCACGCCGATCGCCGATGCGTTCCGCCAGGAGGGGATGACCATTCCGCCTCCGGGGACGGCGGTGACCGACCCGGTCGACCCGTCGCGGCTCACACCCGGGGATATCGGCATGCTCACCGATCGCCATGCTCTTGCCCTGGGCCAAAGCCGGGCCCTGCTCAACGGTCAGATCCAGCACATTTCCACCGTGAACGGGCCCAGCTTCCTAGGCTGGGAGCATCCTCCGGGACCGGTCACCGCAGCAGCACCGGACCGGACCGAACCACCGGCGCCCACCAGGCCGGCTTCTGTCGAGAGACCGTAGGAGATCAAGAGGAGACAACGGATGGCAGACCGAATTCATGTGGTGCCCGACAACCTGCGTCAAGCCGCCGGCCACCACCAAGAGACATCCGACTATCTGCGTACTCTGCCGACGTCGCACCAGGCGATTCAAGACAGCCTGGACTCGCTGGGGCCGATCTTCGGCGAGCTGCGCGAAGCAGGTCGTGAGCTGCTCGAGCAACGGCGCATGTGCTACGAGCAACAAGCCGACAGCCACGCGAAAATGGCAGAGAACCTGACAAAATCGGCGAGCATGTTCGAAGAGCAAGAATCACAGGCCGTCCAGCGACTCAAGCGTATTTCTGACGACAGTCAATGACCGAGGCCGATCCGGCGTTCGACACCGTGCACCCCAGCGGACATATCCTGGTCCGCTCCTGCCGCGGCGGGTATATGCACAGCATCACGTTGAGCGAAGCGGCGATGGACACCGACGCCGACACTTTGGCGCTGGGCATTTTATTGACCGCCGACGTCTCGTATCTCAAAGCGGTGATGGAAGTCCGCGGCGAGATCGTCGCGGCGGGTTACACCCCGTCCGCCGAGGTCCCGACGGCTCAGGATCTCGATGTGGCGATCGAGAAGCTGGTGGCGCATGAGCTGCAGCGGCCGCACGGCGCGGAGCCGTGACGAGCACGCGCCCTAGCGGATCCAGGTCTTGACGGCCTCGCGATCCGGAGCGATATCGGTGGGCGGCTCGACCGGATTCGCACCGAACAACTCTCGCGCTCGGCCAAGCAGTGCGCGCACTTCGTTCAGCTGCTGTTGCAGCCCGGAATCAGCCACGCACTTAAGCTACCCAGGCCGCGTTATTCGCACAATTCACTGTTAGGCCGCAATACCGGGGTCGATCAAAGGAGTGAAGTTTGTCGATCCGAAGATGACGGTAGGCTTGGCCGGTGGCGATCTTCGGTCGGAATACGGCGCGGCAGCGCCTCCGGAGAGCAACCCGAGAATCCCTCAAGATTCCGGCCTTCAGCGCTCCGGTCGACTGCACGCCGTGGGTGACGGGTGGGTTGTGGCCTGCTGAGCTGTCAACGGTTACTGCTGACACTGCGCCGCTGGTCAAATACCTCAAGGCTGACTTGCAAAAGATCGTCAATTCGGCCAACGAAGAACTCTTGGGCATCAGGCGAGCGGGATTGGCCGATGCCGTACGGCAAGCAGAAGAGGCCCGAGTGATTAATGCTGCTCGTGCCTTCGCTGTTCGACGGGTCGAGTCGACAGTTCGTCATCTCCGTAACACAAGCCAGAAATTGCCGACAGAACTGCGGCCGGTAAAGCCGGTAAATGGCGCCGCTGACATCGACGACACCGAAAAGACACAGCGATTTAAAGTACTCCCCGTTGCGCAAACGGAAACGGGTGAAGCGACCGACCAGTCGGCCCCGCCATTGCCGCCGCCGGAGTACCCGGGTCAAGACCACCATGAGGCACCGGCAGTCGACGTGCACGATCTCTGGACCGAACCGGTCGTCGCGCCCGAACCGCCGGCGCCGGCCGCTGAACTGGACTGGGCCGAAGCCGAGCGATCGACGCCGCGGCACGCCCTCGACGCCGACGACACCGAGGTGCTTGACGAGATTGCGACGGTGTTGCGCGAGATCGCGCCCCTTGCCGACACCCGGCTCGAGCACCCGCCCCGGCAGCCTGCGTCCGCTGGCCCGCAGGAGGCCGCGGTCGAGGAGCTGCTGCTGCAGCCGACCGCCGCTCGGCACGCGGAGCCGCCGGTTCCTCCGGTCGAAGAAGTTACGGCCGCGCAGCAGCCCGCGCCGCCGGTCGAGTCTGAGTCGGAACACGAACGGCTGGAACGCCTGTTGAAATTCGTTGCTCGTCAGGAACCGGGATTGCGCTGGGCCATCGGCAACCGTGCGGACGGCACCACGTTGTTGGTGACCGACCTCGCCCACGGCTGGATCCCGCCGGGAATTACATTGCCCGCCGACGTCCGGTTGCTGGAGCCGGACCGGCGGACGGGCACTGCGGCTGCGTTACTTGGACAGACGGCGGTGTTGGCCACCTATGCTCCCGGCGATCCGTTGGGTTGGGCTTCCGACTACGAGGTCACGGACACCTCGTCGCAACCGCGTGAGCTACCGGCGGTGGAGGACTTGGGCTGGCTGCTGAGCGAGGCCACGCACTGGCGTGACGGTCTGCCGCGAATGGTCCACACGCTGGCCAAGGCGGGTGCCGGCGGAACCGGCGTCATCGACGCCGAGATCGACATTCTGCGTGTGTATCTCGACACTTCGCGCTACCAGCTGTTCGCGATGTACCCGGACATCGACACCGGATTGCTGCTCAATTGCCTGTTGCTGGCCGCGACTGAAGGTATCGCCGCTGGGAACTTGGTGAACGCGAACTATCACTTCGCCTGGTTTCAAATGCTCAGTACGCCACCGGCCAGCGGATGGAAAGCCAGCCCATAGTGCGGGGCGTTACGCATGCCGAGAATGAATTGACGCTGGTCGGAGGGGTTTACATACTGTCATGGTGCCGGGGCCAGATAGTCGCGCGCAGCTAAGCGATAAAGATCTCGTCGAATCGGTTCTTCGTGAACTGAGCGAGGCCGCCGATAAGTGGGAA
>DATJOR010000282.1:0-9862 GCA_035506875.1 Mycobacterium sp. | reverse complement strand
GGCCCCAGAGATTTGAGGAGTTTCACGTATGGCTGCCGTCTGCGATATCTGCGGGAAAGGCCCCGGCTTCGGCAAGTCGGTGTCGCACTCCCATCGCCGGACCAGCCGTCGGTGGGATCCCAACATCCAGAGCGTGCGCGTTGCCACCCGTCCGGGCGGTAACAAGCACCGCATCAACGTCTGCACGTCCTGCATCAAGGCCGGCAAGGTCACCCGCGGCTAGCCAGCCGACTACGGCAGTCGCCAGTCGATCGGTTCGGCGCTCATCTGCGCCAGCAGCTCGTTGGCGCGGCTGAACGGGCGCGAGCCGAAGAATCCCCGCGACGCGGAAAGTGGCGACGGATGCGGCGACTCGATCGACACGCAGTCGCTGCCCGCCAGCATCGGCTTGAGCGTTGAGGCGTCGCGGCCCCACAGAATCGCCACCATCGGTTGCCGGCGATCCGCAAGGGCGCGTATCGCGCACTCGGTTACCGCCTCCCACCCCTTCCCGCGGTGCGACGCCGGGTTGCCCGGCCGCACGGTGAGTACCCGGTTCAGCAACAGCACGCCGCGCTCTGCCCACGGCGTGAGGTCGCCGCTGGAAGGCGCCGGATAGCCGAGGTCTTTGGCATATTCGGCGAAGATGTTCTCCAGACTTCGGGGCAGCGGCCGCACATCTGCGGCCACCGAGAAACTCAGGCCGACCGCATGGCCGGGCGTCGGATATGGGTCCTGGCCGACGATCAGCACCCGCACTTGGTCGAACGGAAAGGTGAAGGCGCGCAGCACGTTCGGACCAGCCGGCAGGTAGCCGCGGCCCGCCGAGATTTCCTCCCGCAGAAATTGGCCCATCTTGGCCACCTGTTCGCCGACGGGCTCCAGTGCCGCCGCCCAACCGTCGTCGACGAGTTCGCGTAGCGGCCGGGCAGTCACGCCAACCCTTTGGCCAACAGCACCACCGTGTCCGCACCCGCCCGGCGGTCCTTCGAAATCTCTTGATAATCAGGAGATTGCGACCACAACCGAAACGCCGCCTCGTCGGGAAACGACATCAGCACAACCTTGTCCCGATCCCACTGTCCCTCAACCAACTGCGGTGACTCGTCGGCAGCCAGCAACGTTCCTTGGTAGCGACGGAAGACGTCCATGAATCGGATCTGGTACCGGTCGTAGGCGGCGCGGTCGGTAAACCGCAGCTGCGCGATGGCGTAGACGGTCACCGGGTCACCCTACTGTCCAATTGCCCGCCTCCTCCTCGGGCCGCTCAGCGGCCCGCATCGTCACCGGGCGCCAAACGACTGCCAGCCCGCGTATCCGTGCCACTCTGCGCCGTCGACGAGCACACCGGCCGGCCCGTCTATCGCCCGCCCGATCACCCGCCACCCAGCGGGCACCGGGCCGGCGAATGCCGCGACCAGGGCATGGTCCTCTCCCCCGCCAAGCACCCAGGCCCAGGGGTCGACGCCGGCGGCCGCGGCCGCATCCTGCAGCGCGTCGCGATCGGCGCTCAGCGCGTCGGTGCTCAGATCGATACCAACCCCGGACGCCTCAGCGACGTGTCGCAGGTCAGCGATCAGCCCGTCGGAGATGTCGATCATCGCCGCGGCGCCGGCCTCGGCGGCCGCGCGCCCCTGTCCGTATGGCGGCTGTGGAACGAGGTGGTGATGCCGCAAGTCGTCGAACCCCTCAATACCCTTGTGCCACAGTGCATATCCAGCAGCAGAGTGCCCGAGCCAGCCGGTGACGGCGATTGCCGAACCGGATCGCGCGCCCGACCGCAGCACCGGCGGTCGGCCGCCAAGATCGCCCAGCACCGTCATCGACACCACCCACTGCGGGCTGCCGACCAGATCTCCGCCGACGATGCCCGCGCCAATCCGGCCGGCCTCGTCCCACATCCCGTCGGCCAGTGCGCTGACCTGTGTGGTTGGTGTGTCCGGTGGTGCGCCGAAGGCGACCACAAATGCGGTGGCCTGTCCGCCCATCGCTTCGATGTCGGCGGCGTTCTGCGCGACGGCCTTCCGGCCGACATCGTGCGGCGTCGACCAGTCCAGCCGGAAGTGCCGGCCCTCAACCAGCATGTCTGTCGACACCACGACACGGCCGTCGCCGGCCACCAACACCGCAGCGTCGTCACCCGGTCCCAAAACGACCTCGTTCGGTTGGCGCCGACCTCGAATCAGCCCGTCGATCACGCCGAATTCGCCAACGTCGCCCAGCGTGGGATCACGGTCGCCGCTGCCCACGTCACCTCCGGTAGGTTCTTGTCCGCTGACTTCGGGAGTGTAGGCGTGATCGAAGGTGAGGCCGGGTGAGTCAGGAAAAACCAAAAGCCCACTCGGAAGGGCCGCCGCGGGCAGTGCTGATCGCAGCACTGGTGCTGGCGGTCGGCCTTGTCGGCGTCATCCTGGCGATCGCTGCGATTCGCCACCCGGCGCCCCAGCCGCTGGCCGTCCCGACCGTCCCCGCACCGCATGCCCAGGATCCGCCGTGCCGGGCGCTGCTGCAGGCGCTGCCACTGCGGCTCGGCGACTATCAACGTGCCGCGATCGCGCAGCCCACGCCACCGGCCACCGCCGCGTGGCGAACCGCAGCCGATAGCGAACCGGTCGTGCTGCGTTGTGGCCTCGACCGGCCCACAGACTTCGTGGTCGGCTCGCCAATCGAACAGGTCGACCGGGTGCAGTGGTTTGAGGCTCGCCAAGGCGATCGATCCACCTGGTACACCGTCGACCGGCCGGTCTATGTGGCACTCACCCTGCCGCCGGGGTCCGGCCCGACGCCGATCCAGCAACTCTCCGACCTGATCGACCACACCATGTCGGCGGTGCCGATCAGCCCGTTGCCGGTCCGCTGACTCAGCGCAGTCCCGTTCCGCGCGCAAGCGCTGTTTCCACCATGGTCGCTACCAGGGTCTGATAATCCATGCCGCTGGCTGCCCACATCCGCGGGTACATCGAGATCGTCGTGAATCCGGGCATTGTGTTGACCTCGTTGATGATTGGCCCATCTTCGGTCAGGAAGAAGTCGACCCGGGCCAAGCCCTGACAGTCGATCGCCCTGAACGCCCGGATCGCCAATTCACGCACCGCGTCGCTCACGTCGTCGTCGACCTTGGCGGGCACGTCGAGTTCGGCCGCGTCGTCGAGGTATTTGGTCGCGAAGTCGTAAAAGGAGTCTTCACGTCCACGCACCCCGGCTACCCGGATCTCCCCTACGGTGCTGGCTTGCACTGTGCCGTCAGGGAATTCGAGCACGCCGCATTCCAATTCGCGTCCGACAACCGCAGCCTCGACGACCACCTTGGGGTCGTGCCGGCGCGCATCGGCAACAGCAGCAGGCAATTCGTCCCAGCTGGTCACCCGACTAACGCCGATCGACGAGCCACCGCGCGCGGGTTTGACGAAGACCGGCAGCCCCAATCGTTCGCGCAGACCGATGTCCGGCGTCGGCTGCGATGGACGCAGCACCTCGTAGGCGCCGATCGGAAGTCCTTCGGCGACAAGCAATTTCTTGGTGAACTCTTTGTCCATGCCGGCCGCGCTGGCCAGCACGCCGGCCCCGACGTAGGGCACGCCGGCGAGTTCGAGCAGGCCCTGAATTGTGCCGTCTTCCCCGTAGGGTCCGTGCAAGACCGGGAAGACCACGTCGACGGCTGCCAGCACCTCGGCCCCACCGGGCGACAGTGACACCAGCTGACCGGCACGCTGCGGATCGGCAGCCAGGGCCAGCTCGGTGCCCGATTCGGAGCTCACGCCCGGCAGCTGCCGGTTGGTGATCGCCAGCGCCTCGGGGTCCCCGTCGGTCAGCACCCAGGAGCCGTCCGGGGTGATGCCGACCGCGACCACCTCGAAGCGCTCCGGATCGAGATTGCGCAAGATGCTGCCCGCCGAGACGCAGGAGATGGCGTGTTCGTTGCTGCGTCCGCCGAACACGACGGCGACGCGGATACGGCCGCGATCGGGCGTCTCGGCGGGGAAGCGGTCACTCACAACCTAGAGAGGCTACCGCCTGGGCACTTCGATGCTGGTTACCGTGAGGTTAGCTTCGCTGTTGCCCGCAGCCGGGCTCATTCCGGCTTGGTACTGCGTCCCAATAACAGAGCCATCGCCTGGTCCACTGACAACCCCTTATGACAGACGCGGTGCACGGCGTCGGTCAGCGGCATCTCGACGTCGTAACTCGAGGCCAGCGCCAGCACCGACTCGCACGACGTCACCCCTTCCACAACGTGGCCTTCCCGCGCCCGCAGTGCAGCTTCCATGGTCTGGCCGCGCCCCAAGGATTCGCCGAAGGTGCGGTTGCGTGAGCGCGGCGAAGTGCAGGTGGCCACCAGATCACCGACCCCGGCCAGGCCGGGCAGCGTTGCACCCTTGGCTCCCACGGCGATGCCGAGCCGCATGATCTCGGCGAGACCGCGGGTGATGATCGCCGCCGCCGTGTTCTCGCCCAAACCCACACCGGCCGCCATCCCGCAGGCCAGCGCGATCACGTTCTTGCACGCACCGCCGATCTCGGTGCCGATGACGTCGGCGTTGGTGTACGGCCGGAAGTATCCGGCGTTCAGCATGCGCTGTACGGCGACCGCGCGACCGGAATCGCTGCAGGCGATCACCGTGGCGGCGGGTTGCCCGGCGGTGATCTCGCTGGCGAGGTTCGGCCCGGAGATCACCGCGACTTGCGAGGGATCAACACCCGTCACGTCGACAATGACCTGGCTCATCCGCATCAGCGTGCCCAACTCGATGCCTTTGGCGGTGCTGATCAACGTCGCACCGGCGGCGAACAGGCCGTTCCACTGCTGAAGGTTCGTCCGCATCGTCTGCGCCGGCACGGCCAGCAGCACCGTCGTCACGCCGCTAAGCGCTTCTTTCGCATCTGCGGTGGCGCGAATACCCGCCGGCAACTCGACGCCCGGCAGGTAGTCGGGGTTATGACGGGTGTTGTTGATTTCCGCGGCGAGCTCGGGTCGCCGCGCCCACAGCCTGACGTCACCGCCGGCGTCGGCGAGCAGTTTGGCCAGCGCCGTCCCCCATGCGCCAGCTCCCATTACCGCCGTCGTGCTGGCCATGGTCTGCGTTGGTCCCCGTCTCGTCGAACTGTCGGCGCTCAACCGTAGCCCAGCGACGATGCAGATCGCGCAGCGATCAGCCTAAGCCGGGGATTGAGCCTTGACACTGGCAGGATGGCTCTATGAGCGGCAGCCGAGCCGACGCCGGCGTTGATGTCGGTCTGATCGTCGCCGTCAAGCGACTGTCCGCCGCCAAGACCAGGCTCGCGCCGGTGTTCTCCGCACAGACGCGGGAGAAGGTGGTGCTGGCCATGCTGGTCGACACTCTTACCGCCGCGTCCAGGGTCGGGTCCGTGCGCATGATCACCGTCATCACGCCCGATGACGCTGCGGCGGCCGCGGCGACCGAACTCGGCGTCGAGGTGCTGTCCGATCCCACCCCGGAAGGCCACCCCGACCCGCTGAACAACGCGATCGCCGCGGCGGAGCAGGTGGTGGCTCAATCAGTACCTAATATTGTTGTGCTGCAAGGGGATTTACCGGCATTGCAGACGCAGGAACTCGCCGAGGCGATCGCCGCGGCACGTCACCACGAGCGTAGTTTCGTCGCCGACCGACTCGGCACGGGTACCGCGGCACTGTGTGCATTCGGAACGGCGCTCGCCCCGCGGCTCGGGCCGGATTCCGCCGCGCAGCATCGACGTTCGGGCGCGATCGAGCTCACCGGCGCGTGGCCGGGATTGCGCTGCGACATCGACACACCCAGCGATTTGGCGGTCGCGCGCCGCCTCGGAATGGGGCCGGCGACCAGCAGAGCGGTCGGCGCGCCGTCACACCAGCGCAGGTAAGGCGGTAACGACGGGTAAACAGCGCCTCAACGGCAAATGGATGTCGCGCTGTCGGTAGCAGCACCCCCTACCGATGAGGAATGATCGCAAGAGTGACCGATATAGAAGCCCCGGACACAGCAATCGCCGACGAGACACCCACCTGGGCATCCGGCGATTCGGCTCCGGGAGCGCCGCCTGCCACCACAGCCACTGCGGTCGACAACCCGCTTCCCGAGGACCGCTATATCAACCGCGAATTGAGCTGGCTGGACTTCAACGCGCGCGTTTTGGCCCTGGCCGAGGACACTTCGCTGCCGCTGCTGGAGCGAGCCAAATTCTTGGCGATCTTCGCCTCTAACCTCGACGAGTTCTACATGGTCCGCGTCGCCGGCTTGAAGCGGCGCGACGAGATGGGCCTGTCGGTCCGCTCCGCGGACGGTCTGACGCCGCGCGAACAATTGCGCCGGATCGGCGAGCAGACCCAGCACATCGCCACCCGGCACGCGCGGGTCTTCCTCGACTCAGTGGAGCCTGGCCTGGCAGCAGAAGGCATTCGTATTGTCACGTGGGCGGATCTGGACCCAGCCGAACGCGACCGGCTGTCGACCTACTTCACTGAGCAGGTCTTCCCGGTCCTCACTCCATTGGCCGTGGATCCCGCTCACCCGTTCCCGTTCGTCAGTGGCCTCAGCCTGAACCTCGCCGTCACGGTCAAGCAGCCCGACGACAGCGGTCAGCATTTCGCCCGGGTCAAGGTGCCCGACAACGTCGATCGCTTCGTCGAGCTCGACGCCCGGCCTGGCGCCGACGAGTCGGCCGGAACGAAAGAAGTGCGCTTCTTGCCGATGGAGGAGCTGATCGCGGCGTTCCTCACTGCACTTTTCCCGGGCATGGAAATCGTTGAGCACCATGCGTTCCGGGTGACCCGAAACGCTGACTACGAGGTCGACGAAGACCGCGACGAAGACCTGCTGCAGGCGCTGGAGCGCGAGCTGGCCCGTAGGAGATTCGGATCACCGGTGCGCCTCGAGGTGGCCGACGACATGACCGAGCACATGCTCGAATTGCTGCTGCGGGAGCTCGACGTGCACCCCGGCGATGTCATCCAGGTGCCCGGGCTGCTTGATCTTTCGTCGCTCTGGCAGATCTACGGCGTCGACCGTCCGGCGTTGAAGGACCCGGCGTTCGTCCCGGCGACCCATCCCGCATTCGCCGACCGGGAAACGCCGAAGAGCATTTTCGCGACGCTGCGCGAAGGTGACGTGCTGGTGCACCATCCCTACGACTCGTTCTCGACGAGTACCCAGCGATTCATCGAGCTGGCCGCCGCCGACCCCAACGTGCTGGCAATCAAGCAGACGCTATACCGCACCTCCGGTGACTCGCCGATCGTGCGGGCGCTGATCGAGGCCGCCGCAGCCGGAAAGCAGGTTGTCGCGCTGGTTGAGATCAAGGCCCGGTTCGACGAACAGGCCAACATCAAGTGGGCCCGTGCGCTGGAGCAGGCGGGAGTCCACGTGGCTTACGGACTCGTCGGCTTGAAAACGCACTGCAAGACATGCCTGGTGGTACGGCGCGAAGGCTCGACGATCCGGCGTTACTGCCACATCGGCACCGGCAACTACAACAGCAAGACTGCCAGACTGTATGAGGATCTCGGCTTGCTGACCGCCGATCCTGACATCGGTGCCGACCTGACCGATCTGTTCAACACGTTGACCGGATATTCGCGCAAGCTCTCGTATCGCAACCTTCTGGTCGCACCGCATGGTATTCGCACTGGCATCATCGAACGCGTCGACCGGGAGATCGCCGCGCACCAGGAAACCGGGAACGGGCACATCCGACTGAAGATGAATTCCCTTGTCGACGAGCAGGTCATTGATTCGCTCTACCGCGCGTCCCAGGCCGGGGTGCGGGTCGAGGTCGTGGTGCGCGGCATTTGCGCGCTGCGTCCAGGTGTGCCGGGCTTCTCCGAAAACATCACCGTGCGCTCGATTCTCGGGCGGTATCTGGAGCACTCGCGGATCTTCAATTTCCGGTCCATCAACGAGTTCTGGATTGGTAGCGCCGACATGATGCACCGCAACCTCGATCGGCGGGTCGAGGTGCTGGCTCAAGTGAAAGACCCGCGACTGACCGCACAGCTGAATGACATCCTCGAGTCGGCGCTGGACCCTGCCACCCGCTGCTGGGAACTGGGGCCGGACGGACAGTGGAAGGCGTTACCGCAAGCCGGTCACACGGTTCGCGACCACCAGGTATCGCTGATGGAGCAACACAGGAGCTCCTGAGGCCACCTGTAGCATGGCGACGATGTCCATCAGGCGCGAGTGCGAATTGACTTGCAGGGGTTACGTTGCCGACTCAGACCTGGTCGGATGACCTGAGTGTGAGCGGGAAAATCGTTTGGGCCGCCGGTGCGGTGCTCTGGCGCCCCTGCGCGAGCGAGTCGGTCGAAGTGGCAGTCATCCATCGTCCTCGCTATGACGACTGGTCACTGCCCAAGGGCAAAATGGATCCCGGTGAAACCGAACCGGTGACCGCGGTCCGAGAACTCCTCGAGGAGACCGGTCACCGCGCACGACTCGGTCGCCGGCTGAACAACGTGAGCTATCCGATCGAGCAAGGCGTCAAAAGGGTTCGTTACTGGGCGGCGCACAGTCTCGGCGGAGAATTCACCCCCGGTCGCGAAGTCGACGATCTGATCTGGCTGCCGATCTCCGACGCGATCAAGAAAGTGTCCTACCCGCACGACCGAAAGGTGTTGCGTCGGTTCGCCAAATTCCCGGCGGACACCCACACAGTGCTCGTGGTCCGGCACGGCACCGCGGGCAGCAAGTCCCGGTTCTCCGGCGACGACAAAATGCGACCGTTGGACAAGAAGGGCCGTGCACAGGCCGAGGCACTCGTCGAGCAGCTGTCCGCCTTCGGTCCCACCGATGTGTACGCAGCCGACCGCGTGCGCTGCCATCAGACCGTGGAGCCGCTCGCCGAGGAGCTGGGCGTCGTCATCAGCGATGAACCCACACTCACCGAAGAGGCTTACGCCGCCGACGCCAAACGCGGTCGACGGCGAATTCTGCAGATCGCCGAGTTGCCCGGCACACCGGTGATCTGCACACAAGGCAAAGTGATTCCAGACCTGATCGCGTGGTGGTGTGAACGCGACGGCATACGGCCAGACAAGTCTCGCAACCGCAAGGGCAGCACATGGGTGCTGTCACTGGCGGACGGCCGTTTGATCGCAGCCGACCACATCGGTAGTGCGCTGGCCGCCAACGTCGTGACCTAGCACGCAGATTCGCCGCGGGCGTCTCGCTAGAGCCGACCCGCGGCGAATCTGTGCGTTGAACTGGTTAGCGCCTACCGGCGACCGCGACGGGCGGTGGCCTTCTTGGCCGGAGCCTTCTTGGCGGCGGTCCGCTTGGCCGGAGCCTTGCGAGCGGGAGCCTTCTTCGCAGCTGCCTTCTTGGCCGGCGCCCGCTTGGTCACGGCCTTCTTCACGGCCTTCGTGGCGGGCGTCCGCTTGGTCGCGGCCTTACGAGCCGGCGCCTTCTTCGCAGCGGCCTTCTTGGCCGGAGCCTTCTTCACGGCCTTCTTCACGGCCGCCTTTTTGGCCGGCGACTTCTTGGCAACCTTCTTGGCTGCGCCCCCGACAACACCACGCTTCACTGCAGGTCCTTCCGATGGGAGGCGCTGTGCGCCAGAGACAACCGCTTTGAATTGTGCGCCCGGCCGGAATGCGGGCACGGACGTTGGCTTGACCTTCACTGTCTCGCCGGTCCGGGGATTACGCGCCACACGTGCCGCGCGACGGCGCTGTTCGAACACGCCGAAGCCGGTAATCGTAACGCTCTCGCCCTTGTGCACCGCCCGCACAATAGTGTCGACGACGTTTTCGACGGCGGCGGTTGCCGACCGACGATCCGAGCCCAATTTCTCAGTGAGCACATCAATGAGCTCTGCCTTATTCATGCAAACCCTCCGCTTGCTAGCGGCCCACGTTGGACCGACTAGAGGACACGGTAAACCCTCA
>DATJOR010000281.1:0-11132 GCA_035506875.1 Mycobacterium sp. | reverse complement strand
CGGTTGCGGGGAGGCGGCGCTGTCGCTGCACCTGGCGGCGCTGGGTCACAACACAGTTGGGCTGGATGCCTCGCCCACCGCCATCGCGCTGGCCAAAGCCGAGGCGGCCAAGCGTGGATTGACCAGCGCGTCGTTCGAGGTTGCCGATATCACTGACTTCACCAGCTGGCCGACCGGTTCCGAAGGGCGCTTCGACACGATCGTGGACAGCACGCTGTTTCATTCAATGCCCGTCGAACTGCGCGATGGTTACCAGCGTTCAATCGTTCGCGCTGCCGCGCCCGGTGCGTCGTACATTGTGCTGGTCTTCGACCGAACCGGGATGCCCGACGGTCCGGCCAACCCGGTCACCGAAGACGAGCTGCGCGATGCGGTGTCGCCGTACTGGGTTATCGACGAGATCCGGCCGGCCAGGATTCATGCCAACTTCCCCGACAGCGATGATCCCGAGTTCCCCTTCGCCGACGTGCGCGATGAGGCCAACGGGCGCAAGTCGGTGCCAGCCTGGCTGCTGCAGGCCCACCTCGGCTAAGGGCGCTAAGCGGTTACTGGCCAAGGAGTTGGCTGAACTCCTCGAGGTGCGCGTGTACTTCGAGGGGCCCGGCATAGATCGCCGCGGCGCCGGCGCTTTCCAAGGCTTCCCGCGTGATGCCGCCGCTGAGCACCGCGGCGGTCGGAACACCAGCGCGCCGGCCGGCCTGCACATCCCAGACGGTGTCGCCGAGCATGATCGCATCGGACGGGTCAGCCTGGATGCGTTCCAACGCGGTGGTCACGACGTCCGGATGCGGTTTCGCGCGATCGGCGTCGGCCGATGACGTCACCGCGCTGATCGCCCCCTCGGCGTCGAGCGCATCACGTAACACGGCCAGCTCCTGCTCACCCGCCGACGTCGCGAGCACTACCCGCCAGCCCAATTCTGCGATCGCCTGCAGCAATTCGCGTGCACCCGGAAAAGGTCGCAGCAGCGCGGCGGACTCGACAAAATAGCGGGTGTGCAGTTCTTCGACGTGTGAGCCGTGCTCGTCGGCCAGCTCGTCGCCGAGCAGGACGCGCACGAGTTCGGAACCCGAGCGGCCGATCATGCCGAGGATCCGCCAGCACGGTACCTCCTGGCCGACGTCGAGAAATGCGTGATGCCACGCGACAACATGGTGGAAGTTGGAGTCGACCAGCGTGCCATCGACATCGAACAGCACGGCGGGTCTGCCGGCGGTGTGCAGACCCCGTCGGGATTCCGTCTGGGTGGGTTGCACCATCGCAGATAAACCTTTCGATCGAGTCCGGCGATGAATACCCATTCGACGGCCAAGTAACGCAGCGCCCCAACAGCCAGCGCGTAGCGTCCCCGCAGCAAGTCAGGGATTGTCCGTTGCCGACAGCGGGTACGCGATGTCCGCGAGCATTTCCGAAGAACTTGTGGCGGATAGGTAGTACAGATGGCTGGCGGTGTGACCGAGCGGGCCCGACACGAGGCAGACGCCTACCGAGGCGACGACCCACGACCGCTCGGCACGGCACGACGATCGAGAGGTTAGCTATGCCGAAAACAACAAAAAGCGGTAATCCGAAGAAGGACGAGTTGCCCAGCACGCTGCAACGGTCCAGCGCGAAAGCGCAGCGCACCTTCGCGGCGGCACATGATGCCGCCGCCGAGGAATACGGCAGCGAGGCGCGGGCCCACCGCGTCGCCTACGCGGCGCTCAAGCACAGCTTCGAAAAGGTCGGCGACCGTTGGTTACCCAAGAAGAAGAAGGGTCCGTCGGACGAGCACGCCGAGCGCGGCGGCTTGCACAATCCAGTGCCAACAGCTGAGGGTGTCGACGCCAACGCCAGCAAGAAGCATCTGCTCGACATTGCCCGCCGGCTCGAGGTGCGTGGCAGATCGACGATGGACAAGTCGGAGCTGGTCGACGCGATCAAGAAGCACAACCGGCGTGCCCGCGCTAAGTGAACTTGTTTCCGCTCGGTTCGGTCGGGCCGTCGGCGAGGTCGTGCTGTGGTGGATGTTCACCGACGCCATCTGGCTGGCGAGCGTAACCACGGTCACGCTCAGTGAACTGGCGGCGGGAACTGTGTGTACGTTGCTCTGCGCGGTGCTGGCATCGCTGGCGCGACACGCCAACCGCGGGTATTGGCGGTTCCGGTTCGGCTGGGCCGCCTGGTTGCCGATAGTGGCGCGGGATGTCCCCGTGCAAGCGGTCCAATCGTGGTTGTACGCGCTCATGCCGCGGCGACGACGCGCCGTGTTCACCGTCGCGAGCCTGCCGGCCGAAGACGAACGGACCGCTGCCGGGCGTTGCGCCACAAGCACTTTGAGCCTCGCGACGACGCCGGGAACCGTCGTCTATGACTCGGACCCGCGCTTGGGCCGTCTGTTGCTGCATCGGCTCGGGGATCGGCAGGGCCGACTCGAGTCGGCGGTACAGCGATGAGCGCCGGTGAAATCGCTGCGCTCGTGTTGCTGCTGGGCGCTTTTGTACCCGGGATGTGGATGGCCTCGCGGGGCGAACCGCAGCATCGGTTGGTGGGAATGGAGTTCGCTACCATCGGCGCCGCCATGGCGTTGGCGGTGCTTGTCGTCGCCTGGCAACAAACCTACGCGCTGAACGTGCCGTTGATCCTGGTGGTGGTGACACTGCCGGGCACCTTGGTCTACACCCGATTGTTGGTGAGCCGCAAGAGATGATCGGGTGGTACGTAGTTTTCGCCGGCGTCGCGGTGGTGGTGTTTTCCTCGCTCGCCGCGCTTGCGGTGCCGACAGTGTTCGAGCGCCTCCATCTGCTGACCGTAACGACATCAGCCGGTACGCCGCTGATCGCGCTCGGGCTGATCTTGTTGAGCGGTTGGAGCGCAATCTCGGCGACGATCGCGATGATCGCCGCCGTCGTGGTCGTAACAGCGCCGGCAATGTCGGCGGCCACAGGCAGGCTGGCCGCACAGCGCGAGGGCATGATCGACGTGGACTGGCCCGCATGACCGCGCTGGTGCTGGTCTCGGTGACGCTGGTCGGCGTCGCGGCCACGATTGTCGTACTGACTCACCGGCCGGAGAATCAGGCCATAGTGCTGTCGGTCTTCGGGCTCGCGCTGACGGTGATGTTCGTGGTGCTGCAAGCGCCCGATGTGGCATTGTCGCAGCTAGGAGTCGGCGCGGTCGTCGTGCCGCTGATGATCATGCTCACCTATCGCAGGGTTCGCCGGCACGCCGGCGAACCCGAGTCGGCGGCATCCTCGCAATCCGAAGAGCCCTCACCGTGACCCGCGGTGCGCGAACGGCGCTCTTCCTCGTCGCCGCCGCCATGCTGGGGCCGTTGCTCTGGAACGCTTTTCATGACATACCGGCCTTCGGCCATATTCAGCACCTGTACCGGGATCTAGCGGTGCGCGCCTCGTTGGCGCAGTCGACGGCCAACGTGGTGTCGAGTATCAACTTCGACCTGCGCGCCCTGGACACACTTGGCGAAGAAAGCATTTTCGTCGCTTCGGTGACCGGCGTCATGATCCTGCTGAGGCCAGACGCGCAGGAGCGCAGATACCGTCCGCCGGCATCCGGCGCGGTGCTCGAGGCGGTCCGACTGGTCGGATATCTCATGCTGCCGGTCACGCTCGCGCTCGGTGCCGAGACGGTTGCTCACGGGCATCTGACGCCGGGCGGCGGTTTTCAGGGCGGGGTTGTGCTGGCCACCGGTTTACACGTGCTGTACGTCAGCGGGACGTACCAGGCGCTGGATCGGCTGCGGCCGATCGGCAGCCTGGATGTCGGTGAGGCGGTCGGCGCCGCCGCGTTCAGCGGCATGGGTATAGCCGGGCTGGCGGTCGGCGGTGGTTTCCTTACCAATCTGCTGCCGAAGGGCTCCCTGGGTAACTTGTTCTCCGCCGGCACGGTTCCCCTGCTCAACGTTGCAGTCGGTTTCGAAATCGGTTGCGGGATGGTCGTTTTGCTGGCTCAGTTCCTTGCCCAGGAGATCACGATCGCCAAGAAGGGCCGGCCTGAGTGAGTACCTACGCATACTGCGTGGCCGGGTGGGTGTTGCTGATCGGCTCGTTCGGTATTGTGCGCAGCCGCAACTTGATTCACGCGGTGGTGTGCTTCTCGGTCGCGCAGTCCGGCACCTATCTGCTGCTGCTGGCGGTTGGATACGAGCGGGGCGGACTGCCACCGATATTCTCCGGCCCCGGTACGCCGGCGCCAAAACACGTCGTCGATCCCGTTGTACAGGCGATGACCTTGACCGACATCGTGGTTTCCGCCACGGTCACCGCATTGCTACTTAGCTTGGTCATCCAGATCCACAAGCGAACCGGCACGCTGGATCCCGATCAGTTGCGCGCGCTGAAGGGCTAGGACGGCGTGCAGACGACCGCATCTCACTTGTTGCCGCTACTGGTTGCAGTGCCGATCGCGATGGCGTGCCTGTTGCTCGCGCTGGGTGGCCGGCTGCCGCGAGCGGCAATCTACGGACTGACGATGACGGTTGCGATCGCAGCAGCGGCCGCGTCTGGGTTCGTGGCGGCGGCTGCGCGGCAGCAAACGCTGGTCAACTGGATGGGCGGTTGGTCGATGCAGCGGCGGACGACGGTCGGTATCGCGATGGTGGCCGACCCGATGGCCGCCGGCCTGACCTGCCTGGCCGCCCTGCTGACCGCCTGCGCGGTGCTGTACAGCTATCGCGGGCTCAACCCGGGCGGTCCCCGGTTCAATGCCTTGCTGATGCTGTTCTTGGCCGCGATGGAAGGCTTTGTGTTCGCGTCCGACATCTTCAACCTGTTCGTCTTTCTTGAACTGATGGGAGCCGTCGCCTTCGTGCTGACCGGTTACCAGATCCAGGACAAGGCGGCCATACAGGGTGCCCTCAATTTCGGGATCATCCAGTCGCTCGGCGGTTGTCTCAGCTTGGTTGGGATCGCGATCCTCTACGCGGAGGTTGGGCAGCTGGGCATGGCGCAGCTGGGGATCGGACTGGCCCGTCGGCCGCCGAACGTGCTGACGGTCACCGCCTTGGTGCTGATTTTCGCGGGGCTGCTGGTCAAGGCCGCCATTGTGCCGCTGCATTTCTGGCTGGCCGACGCGTACGCGGTGGCCCCGGCCGGTGTCTGCGTGCTGTTTGCCGGAGTGCTGGACGCGCTGGGCCTCTATGCGATGTGGCGGCTGTACCACACGGTGTTCGCCGACGCGTTGCCGCGTGCGGTGGTCAGCCATACGTTCATGGGGCTCGGCGCCCTTACCGCGCTGGTCGGTTCCGTCATGTGCCTGTTGCAGCGACATCTCAAGCGGATGCTCGCCTACTCCACGATCGAACACTTGGGTCTATTTCTGATGCCGCTGGCGAGCTTACGGCCCGACGGTGTCGGCGGCGTGGCGGTGTTCGTGCTCGCTCATGCCGGCGCGAAGTCTGCGATGTTTTTGGTGGTCGGGATAATGGTGGCCCGTTATCAGTCGGTGGATGAGATCAATCTGTCGGGCCGAGCGCGAGGTGAGCGTTTCTTGGGAGCTCTATATTTTGTTGGCGCGCTGGCCCTGGCCGGTGCACCACCGTTCGGAACTGCACTCGCAAAGTCCATGTGCGAGCATGCAATCGAATCTAATGTGGCGTCGGCACTGTTCACGGTGTGCGCCGCGCTCACCGGCGGCGCCGTGCTGCGGGCGGGAATGCGTTGTTTCACCGGCTGGGGCGCCGGGCTGCAGCCGGCCGGCGGGTTCGAGGCCGCGACCAAGGGCGATGTGGAGCCGGGCACGGTGTTGACGGGCCGCACGCCGACGAGCATGTACGCCGCAGTCGTGCTGTTACTGCTGGGCTGTCTGACGGTCGGTGTGCTGCCGGGAGTTGCCGAAGCTGCCCACATAGCCGGGAGCCGGTTCGTCGATACCACCGGCTATGTGGCCGCCATCCTTGGGCACGCCGCCCACACCACGCCGGCGGGACCGGTTCCCGGGTGGTCGCTCGTCGGCCTCGGCATGGCGGTTGTCGGGGTAGTAGCCGCAGCATGCGTAGCGGTTCTCTCGCTGCGTCAGCCGGGTCGAGAATCGCGGGTGGGACAGATCGCGGCGGCCGGAGCACGTGCCCCGATCTCGGCGCTGCGGGCAGCCCACTCCGGCCACGTCGGCGACTATGTGGCCTGGATGTACCTGGGTCTGGCAGCGTTGGCGGCTGCCCTGCTTCTGCAGCTGCGCTGAGCGAGCCGGTTAACCGCTACAACGCCAACGCCCGACAATCAAAAACACTGTTTATGAATATAATTCGGCTTTGCAAGCGCAACTCGGCTAACTGACGTGCAGACAACGCCGGTCCGCTTCGAATGATCGTCGCGTGCCATGTCAGTTGCATCCCAAGTTGACCTCCGGTCGATCGTTTGTCCACGCCGCAATTCGGGGTATCCACCATCGGATCGCACGAGCAAAGGGACACGATGGCAGCCAACGAGCACAACGCAAAGCAGGAGCAGCTCGACGCGCACCGGGTCGACAACGCGACCGGATACCTGACCACTCAACAGGGCGTTCGAGTCGACCACACCGACGACTCGTTGACCATCGGCGAACGCGGACCCACGCTGCTCGAGGATTTCCACGCCCGCGAGAAGATCACTCACTTCGATCACGAGCGGATCCCGGAACGAGTGGTGCACGCTCGCGGCGCCGGCGCCTACGGATACTTCGAGCCCTACGACGACTCGCTGGCCGAATACACGGCCGCGAAGTTTTTGACCACGCCCGGCAAGCAGACGCCGGTGTTCGTGCGGTTCTCCACCGTGGCGGGCTCCCGTGGATCGGCCGACACCGTTCGCGACGTGCGCGGCTTCGCCACCAAGTTCTACACCGACCAGGGCAACTACGATCTCGTCGGCAACAACTTCCCGGTGTTCTTCATCCAGGACGGCATCAAGTTCCCGGATTTCGTGCACGCGGTTAAACCGGAGCCGCACAACGAGATTCCGCAGGCGCAGTCCGCGCACGACACGTTGTGGGACTTCGTGTCGCTGCAGCCGGAAACCCTGCACACGATCATGTGGCTGATGTCCGATCGCGCCCTGCCGCGCAGCTACCGGATGATGCAGGGCTTCGGTGTGCACACCTTCCGTTTCGTCAACGCCGAGGGCCAAGGCACGTTCGTGAAGTTTCATTGGAAGCCGCGGCTCGGGGTGCATTCGCTGGTGTGGGACGAATGCCAGAAGGTCGCCGGCAAAGACCCCGACTTCAACCGACGCGATCTGTGGGATGCCATCGATGCGGGTCAGTACCCGGAATGGGAACTCGGCGTACAGCTGGTGCCGGAGAAAGACGAGTTCAACTTCGCGTTCGATCTACTCGACGCGACGAAAATCATTCCCGAGGAACAGGTTCCAGTGCGGCCGGTCGGCAGGATGGTGCTCAACCGCAACCCGGACAATTTCTTTGCAGAAACCGAACAGGTGGCTTTCTGCACCGCCAACGTGGTGCCGGGTATCGACTTCACCAACGACCCGCTGCTGCAGGCCCGGAACTTCTCCTATCTCGACACCCAGCTGATCCGGCTGGGCGGTCCCAACTTCGCTCACTTGCCGGTGAACCGGCCGGTCGCCGACGTGCGCAACAACCAGCGGGACGGCTACGGCCAAAGCACAATCCCCAAGGGCCAGACCGCCTACTACAAGAATTCGCTGGGCGGAGGCTGCCCCGCGCTGGCCGACGAAGACGTGTTCCGGCACTACACGCAGAAGGTGGACGGTCACAAGATCCGGCAACGGGCCGAGAGCTTCAAGGATTACTACAGCCAGGCGCGGATGTTCTGGAAGAGCATGTCCCCGGCGGAAGCCAAACACATCGTGGCCGCCTATGCCTTCGAGCTTGGTCACGTGGAGACCGTCGAAATCCGCTCGCGTGTCGTCGATCAACTCAACCTCGTGGACCACGATCTGGCGTCCCAAGTCGCGACCCAACTCGGCTTGCCCGAGCCCGAAGAACAGGCCGCGGAAATCTACAGCGACAAGCTGCCGCCCTCGCCGGCGCTCTCGCAACTGAACACCGCTACCGACAGCATTGAAACCCGCAAGATCGCAGTGCTGGCCGCCGATGGCGTCGACGTGCGTGGCGTCGAGCGGTTCGTCGAGGCGATGCGCAAACGTGGTGCGATACCCGAGGTGCTCGCGCCGACCGGCGGCGGCACGCTTTCTGGTGGTTCCGGGGGTGAGGTGGCAGTCGACCGGTCGATTGTCAGCGTGGCGTCGGTGCTCTACGACGCGGTGGTGGTGCCCTGTGGGCCGCAGGCCATCGAGACGCTGGGCAACGACGGCTATGCGCTGCACTTCGTCACCGAGGCCTACAAGCACTTCAAAGCGGTGGCGGCGTTCGGCGCGGGCATCGACCTGCTTCGCAAAGCCGGGATCGAGGAGCCACTCGCCGACGGTACGGACGTGGTGACTGCCGCCGGTGTCGTGTCGACCACTGCGGCCGCGGGCGACCTCTCCGACCAATTCTTCGAGGCCTCCGCAACAGAGCTGGCCAAGCATCGGGCGTGGGAGCGGGAAACCGACTCCGTTCCGGCGTAAGTGGCCTCAGAACCGCAATCGGGCGAAGGCAACGCGTGGTGCGCCCCAGCTAAACGCTTGTTGCCCGCTCGCGACCGGGTTGGCTGGTTCGTGACCGCCGTCTTACCACCAGGGGCCGAATCGTCTAAATTGTTGGAATAGCTGTCCGGCTTCTGTGACAGCCAACGCTGCTGCGAGGTAGGTTGCGTGTCGGGGCGACGAGCACACACAAGCTCGAGTTTGGGTCGGGTGAGGCGATGAGTTGTCCCGCGTGGGAGCAGCAGCCATCGGGCGACGAGTGGATCGTTGCTGGTCAACGCGGCAAGCTTCGCATCAGGGCCACCGACGTCACGGATGCGCGTCTGCTCACCGTCGACGGTGAGCTGGACGCGATCACCTACAGCCCGTTACGCGACACCATTGTCAAAGCCGCGCTCGATGAACCCGCTGCGGTCATCATCGACGTCACCGATCTCAGGGCTCGAGAGGATCCGGCATGGGCGGTGTTCACCACCGCCCGCTGGCAGATCGCGGAATGGCCCGATGTTCCGATGGGTTTGGTCTGCGCCGATGATCACGGCCAGCATGCGTTGCAGCGCAACGGCATAACTCGCTACGTGCCCGTCTATACGACGCTGCAGACCGCAACCGTTGAGCTGGCCGCCGACGAACTGCGCCGATATCGGCGGCGTGCCCACGCCGCGCTGCCGGCGCTGAAAACCAGCATTCACCGATCCCGAGAACTCACCGCCGAGTGGTTGACCGCGTGGTCGAGGACAGACTTCATCCACGCGGTGTCCGCCGTGACTACTGAACTAGTCGAACTGGCCCTTGCGGATGCCAACAACGCGTTGTCGCTTCGGGTGGAATCCGACGGGTCAACGGTGGCGGTCGCGGTGCAACACGTCGACATCGGGAGAACTCGGCTTCGACAGTCCGTCGATGACGCCGTCTCGGGCCTCGATCTCGTGGCCGCCAATTGTCGGGTTTGGGGCAGTTACACCAGTGCGGCCGGCAACACCGTGTGGGCTGTGGTCGGCCCGGAGAATCGTTTCTGAGTTCCCATAGCTAGCAGCGCCGGTATCGCAGCGGAGGGCCGCCGGTTTTGAGGCCTACGCGGGTGGGTATTTGGCAGAGACGTGCCGCGTCGCATTTGGCGGCCAATGGGAGCGAGCATGAGTTCAACCGACCACAGATCTGCGGATTTGCGCCGACAGGCACACCGACAGGCCGATGAAGCACGCGCCGCGATGGCGGACAAGCGCGACGGCCAAGAGGGCGGGCTCAGCGGCTGGGTAGCCGAGCGCGCAGGCGAATGGGATCTCAGCGGCCCGGATGAGACCGCATTGCATATTCAGAAGTTTTTCTGGAATGCGTTGATGGACTACTGGTTTCGGATGGAGATCGACGGCTGGGAGAACATCGGCGAACCGCCGGCGTTGTTGGTCGGTATTCACTCCGGCGCCCCGTTCGTATGGGACGCCTGGACTGTCGGCGTGCAATGGTGGCGGCGGTTCGGCCCGGAACGGCCGCTGCACGGGACGGCCCACGACGCACTGATGGCGATTCCCGGGTTCGGTCGATACTTCCGGTCGATGGGCGTATTACCCGCGGCGCCCGATGCCATCGCGACCGCGCTTGCCGAAGGTCGCGATGTTGCGCTGTGGCCCGGCGGCGAGGTGGACTCACTGCGGCCGTGGAGTGAGCGCGATCGGGCTAATCTCGCCGGACGAAAAGGCTTCGTGAAGATGGCGATTCGCGCCGGAGTGCCGATTGTGCCGATCGCGACGGTCGGAGGCGCCGACGCCATGCCGGTGTTGATCCGCGGGGACCGGCTTTCGAGAGCCTTGCGACTGGACCGGCTCTTGCGGTTGAAGGTGTTTCCCATCGCCATCTCGCTGCCGTGGGGCATCGCCCCGGCCGCGCTGCCGCAGCTGCCGCTGCCCGCCAAGATCAGGACACGATTCATGCCCGCGGTCGACATCGATCATGACCCGGCCCGCGCCGAGGATGACGATTATGTCGAGCGTAAGTATCTGGAGGTGCAGGACAGCATCCAGCGCGGCATGAACGCCCTCGCCCGGAAGCGGGCATTACCGGTGTTCGGTTAGCCCTGTGCAAACGACGAGGCCCGGTCCGTCACGGACCGGGCCCAGTCGTCTGATGGATGGCCTACTTCTGGTGGGCCTGCTGGCGCTTCTCTGCGGCCTGGGCGCCGCCACGAGCGGCTTCTGCCTCGGCTTCCTTCTTGGCGGCGTCACGCTGCGCTTCCGCCTTGTCCTGCTGGGCCTCGCCCTCGTGCTCGAGATCTTTGTTACCGACCACGCTGCCGACGGCTTCCTTGGCCAGGCCCTTGGCGCCCTCGACGACGCCCTTCACAGCTTCCTCAGGCCCACTCTTCTTGTCGTCCGACATGGAGTCCCTCCTCGTTCGCTCATATCGAGCTGACTTGCTCGACCACCGGCCGTTGGCTGGACCGGTGTCGTTGTGGGCGCGACCAAAGACGCTTCTGCCGTTGGCTTTTGCGCTCGACTTTCGCGCCCGCCTGCTGGGGGTTCCCATGGCGTCGGAGGCTCAAACCCGCGCGCGCGTCGGCGCGCCTGCGACTCGGCGCGGCGAAGTCTT
>DATJOR010000280.1:0-37582 GCA_035506875.1 Mycobacterium sp. | reverse complement strand
AAAGAGCTAAGCCCTGGGCTTAGGGAAATCACGCAGCCGAGCCGGGGGGTGGGGGGTGACCCCCTGTCGCTCTGGCGGCCCGCCTCGAACGGCCAGCGTCTTCTCTCTCTCCGCCAAGTTCCCGATTTCGATCCCAGTTTGCTGCGACCTATGCCGGTACGTACTGGGTACGCACGGTCGAAGAAAATGGCTGTTGACGACCGGTGACGGATGCCGACGGATAGGTAACGGCGCAGGTCCACAATCCGCAAGTCAGAGGGGCATTTTGCTTAATCTGAGCACCGGAAACTGACGGGTATTGACGACGGTAATTGAGGTGGAGACGGGAATCGAACCCGTGTGCACGGCTTTGCAGGCCGTTGCCTCACCACTCGGCCACTCCACCGCGGGGGTTTGATGCCATCTATAACCCTCGAGCGGATGACGGGATTCGAACCCGCGACCCTCACCTTGGCAAGGTGATGCGCTACCAACTGCGCTACATCCGCGCGCAACGAGCGAGATCGTCGCCCGGTGCGAAGCACGACGATAGTCGACCTGAGCGGGCCCGCACAAATTTTTCGTAAAGTCGCGCGTGCCGAGGTTCTTCGGCCCACGTAGCGCGTTCTGCCGGGAGGGCCGCGCGTGCTAATCTTCGTGCTCGTTCGCCTCGCGGCACAGGTCTCGTAGCTCAGTGGAAGAGCGCCCGCCTCACACGCGGGAGGTCGCTGGTTCGAACCCAGCCGGGACCACCCTAGGTCGCTGCAGTCACAGACTGACCACCGCGCGCCTGCGCCGTCGGCAGTTCGTCGAATGCCTTGAGCGCTCTTTCGGCTCCGCTGCGTGCGCTGGCCGGGTTGGCGCCAGTGATGACCCGGCCGGCAGTGATGGAGTAGTCGTCGAACGGATGCATGGGTGAGCTGTAGTCGGCGCCTGCCTTGGTGACGGCTTCCACGACCGGGGCGACCCCATCGGATGTGAGCTTTTCCCAGACCTCTAGTACGACCTCGCCCTCGATGGTAAATCCGGTCACGGTCTTCCCTTCGATAATCGACTTGCCGGTGTCGGGGTCGACGACGCCCGGCAACAGGACCGGTCCATGGCAGACGGCTGCGACGATTCCTCCTCGCTCCCAGACGTTTCCGGCGACAGCTTGAAGACCCCGCGCGGTCGGATAATCATAAAGGGCGGCGTGACCGGCGGAACCAAAGAACAACCCGTAGTCCTCTGCATTGAGATCCGCCGCTTTCTTCAGCTGCGAATTCAGCTTCACATTGAATGGGTGTTGCGGGTTCTCGTAGACGGCCTTGTCGTCGCCGGCCAAAAAACGCTCGGTGAGCGACAGGTCGTCAAGCCCGAACGTGCCTGTCTCCGAGGCGAGATCTACGTCGAAACCGGCTTGAGTGAACACTTCGAACGGATGCAACGCCTCGGTGTAAAACAGTCCGGTTTTCGTCCCGTCCGGATAAATCACCCCGTAGTAGCTGCTGATAGAGATCAGTGCTTTGCGGGGAAGAGTCGCAGACATGGTGCTCTCCTCGATTGCGTTGTCGATACTAGTAGACGATGACCGCACGCCCGCCGACGTCGGCGCGGGACCGCGCTTCGAGGCTGCCGCCCGCCAGTCCCATGATCAACCCAACCCCATCGGCGCGCACCTTCAATGCCGGAATACAAGATTTCAAGCGCTCTTTGCCGAAAAACCACTCTCCACATTTCGTGACCCGCCTGGGGGCCATACGATCCATTGATGGCTATCGCGACAATCAGTCCTGTCACTGGTGAAATCCTCAAGAGTTTCGACGAACTCACGTCGGAAGAACTCGAAGACAAACTCGCCCGGGCGGCCGTTGCTGCCGAGTCGTACCGGTTGACGAGCGTCGAGCAACGTGTGGAATGGCTCGCGAAGGCGGCCGACAACCTAGAGAACGAAGCTGATGCCATCAGCGAGATGATCACCGCCGAGATGGGCAAGACCTATCGAGCCGCACACGAAGAAGTAGCCAAATCCGTGCGCGGCCTGCGCTTTTACGCCGCCGAGGGCCCCGGAATGTTAAAGGCCCTGCCTGGAGACGCCAAGAGCGTCGGCGCCAAACAGACCTATGTGACCTATCAGCCGATCGGTCCGGTGCTTGCCGTGATGCCGTGGAATCTGCCGCTATGGCAGGCGATGCGGTTCGCTGCGCCCGCCCTGACGGCGGGCAACGTCGGTCTGCTCAAGCACGCCTCCAACGTGCCGCAGACCGCTCTGTACATGGAGCGGCTGTTCCGCGACGCCGGTTTCCCGGATGACGTATTCCAGACCCTGCTGATCTCCGCCAGGCGCGTCGAGCAGGTACTGCGAGACGACCGGGTGAAGGCCGCGACGCTGACCGGTAGTGAGCCGGCCGGACGGTCAGTGGCCACCATCGCCGGCTCAGAGATCAAGAAGGTTGTGCTCGAACTCGGCGGCTCTGACCCGTTCATCGTGATGCCCTCCACCAACCTGGAGCGGTCCACCGACGTGGCCGTGAGGGCACGGACTCTCAACAACGGGCAGTCCTGCATCAACGGCAAGCGGTTCTTCGTTCACGCCGACATCTACGACGCCTTCATCGAGAAGTTCGTCGCGAAGATGGGAGCACTGGTGGTGGGCGACCCGATGGACGAAAAGACTGACGTCGGCCCGCTGGCAACCGAATCCGGCCGCGACGACGTCGAAGCGTACGTCGACGACGCGGTCGCCAAGGGCGCCACGGTGCTGGTCGGCGGGAAGCGACCTGACGGGCCCGGCTGGTTCTACCCGCCGACCGTCCTGACCGACATCACCCCGGACATGAAGATGTACCACGAGGAGGTCTTCGGCCCGGTGGCGCAAGTGTGGTCAGTGTCCTCGCTGGAGGAGGCGCTGAAGTTGACCAACGATCACCCGTATGGACTGGGATCGAATTTGTGGAGCGAAGACGAGGCCGACCGAGAACTGTTCGTCCGAGATGTCCAGTCGGGCATGGCCTTTATCAATGGGAATACGACCAGTTATCCGGAGATCCCTTTCGGCGGGGTGAAACTCAGCGGGTACGGACGCGAACTGTCCGACCTCGGTATGCGTGAGTTCATGAACGCGAAAACCGTGTGGGTCGGCGAGGACGCAGGCGCCTAGCACTTCGAACGAACAGAGCAAAGAAGGGACTTCAACGTTGCCCAACGAAAAGCGCGGAACGGCTGCTCTTTTCGATGCCTTGACGACCAAGGGCACGGCCTTCACCGCCGACGAGCGTCGAGAGCTGGGCCTTCTGGGCCTGCTGCCGACGGCGGTGAAGACCATGGAAGAGCAAGCCGCGCACTGCTGGAATGAATTTTCGACTCGACGCGAGGGTCTCGACCAACACATCTATCTGCGCGCGCTGCAAGACCGCAACGAGACGCTGTTCTACCACGTGATGCGCGACCACATTCCCGAAACGCTGCCGATCATCTACACCCCGACGGTGGGCGAAGCCTGCCAGCGTTTCAGCGAAATATACCGGCGGCCAAGGGGATTGTTCGTTTCATACGCTGACCGCGACTGTCTCGACGAGGTGCTGGGAAACCGGCCCCAACGCGAGGTCGACGTGATCGTGGTGACCGACGGGCAGCGCATCCTCGGTTTGGGCGACCAAGGCATCGGCGGGATGGGCATTCCAATCGGCAAGCTTTCGCTGTACACCCTGATCGGCGGAATCGACCCCGCGCGCACGCTGCCGATCGTGCTCGACGTCGGAACCGACAACGTCGAACTCCTCGACGACCCGCAGTACCTCGGCTCGCGCCACCGACGCCTCGACGACGACGAGTATTACGCGTTCATCGACAAATTCGTCACCGCCGTGCACAAAGCGTTGCCTAACGTGCTTCTGCAGTGGGAAGACTTCGCCACCGTGCACGCTCTGCCAATCCTGTCCCGCTACCGCGACAGGCTCCTGACCTTCAACGACGACATCCAAGGCACCGCGGCTGTCACGCTCGGCGCTCTGCACGGCGCTGCCAAAGTAGCCGGACGCCCGCTCTCGCAGCAGCAGGTCGTCATGCTCGGTGCCGGTTCTGCCGGCATCGGAGTGCTCGACATGGTCCGCCGCGAAATGGTGGCCGAGGGATTGTCCGAACAAGCCGCCTCAGAACGAATTTGGGTCGTCGACGTGGTTGGGCTGCTCACCGACGACCGCACGGACCTGTCCGACGCACAACGGGGATTCGCTCAGCCCGCCCGCCGTGTCGCGAGCTGGGGCCTGTCCGGTCCCGCGCAGCTCGCCGACGTCGTCCACAATGTCGACGTCGGTGTCCTGCTCGGGCTGTCCACCGCCGCAGGCGCCTTCACCGAGGAAATCGTGCGCGAACTCGCCAGCAAGACCGAGCGCCCGATCATCTTCCCGCTGTCCAATCCGACCAGCCGCGCGGAGGCGCACCCGGCCGAATTGGACCGCTGGACCGACGGGCGTGCGCTGATCGCGACCGGCTCGCCGTTCGCGCCGATTCAGCGTAATGGCGTGGAACATACTGTGGCCCAATGTAATAACGTGTACATCTTCCCTGCGATGGGCCTGGCAGTGACCGCCGCTCAGGCGACCCGAGTCACGGACGAGATGATGCGGGTCGCCGCAGCAACCCTGGGCCAGGCATCGCCCGCTCTCGCCGACGCCAACCAGTCCCTGTTGCCCGCTTGGTCAGATGTGCCCGACGTCGCGGTCCGGATCGCCCGCTCCGTCGCAGCCCAGGCCGTCGCGGACGGCGTTGCTCCGAAACGCAGCGACGATGAGCTTGCCGAACGGATTTCGCAGGTCCGCTGGCTACCTGAGTACCCCGCGACACCAGCTTGAGTCGCGGCGGGCGCGTCGCGGGCCGTCGAGTAACCCGCGCGAAGCCCTGCATCAAGGAGTTTTGGGTCGTTTTTTGGCTACGTCGCACGACGATCCAGACGCGAAACGCCTGGGTCGCGACCCGCGCGCGTTTAGGCGGCGCGCGCTGAGGCAATAACAGCTACTGCATCAGCGATTTTCCGGGGCGTAAGGTCGCGATCGGAGGGGAGGCCGTGAAGGTGCATTCAGGATGGGCTGGCAACGGATCTGTCCTCGGTCGCCCACGCATCAACAATCCGCCCAGGTATGAAGCGACGAGACGAAGGAGTCCAGTGGCAAAGTCCGGGATTTTGGTCGGCATAGCGGCCGTGGCCACTGTGGTCGCGGGTATCGCCGGCTGTTCGAGCAACAAAACCAACACAGGCGCACCGTCGAGTTCATCGTCATCCGGACCTGTCGGTAACCAGGTCATCATCGATGGCCAGAATCAGAACGTGACTGGTCAGGTCACCTGCACTCCGGCTAACGGCAACATCAACATTGGTATCGGCGATCCGTCGACCGGGATCGGCGCGGTGGTCAGCAGTGCTGATCCGCCAGTCGTGCAAGCGGTCGGACTGGGCAACCTCACCGGTGTCACGCTGGGCTACTCGGCCGGCGCGCCGAATCAGGGCACCGTCCAGGCCACCAAGAATGGCAACTCGTACTCGATCAAGGGGACTGCGACGGGGGTAAACATGGCCAACCCACAGCAGCAGCTGACCAAACCATTCGAGATGGACGTGACGTGCCCTTGATGCAGCGTTCTTTCGACAGAGCTCAGCGATTTGGTGCGCAGAAGGGGCTAACAGGATGTATATGAAGCGCGTGGCAAGCGCTGCGATTGCCGCAGTCGGCATTTCTGCACTGACGGTGGGCGTCGAGCCTGCCAATGCGACCCCGACGATGCCAGCTCCCACGTGGCACGGGCCCTTCGCTGACGCGCCGGGACCTGGTGGACCGGGTGGGCCCGGAGGGCCGGGTGGACCTGGACCCGGTGGACCCGGACCTGGTGGGCCTGGACCCGGTGGGCCCGGCGGCCCTGGACCTGGCGGTCCTGGACCCGGTGGGCCCGGCGGACCCGGTGGACCTGGGCCTGGAGGGCCTGGCGGTCCTGCACCAGGTGGACCTGGCGGTCCCGGTGCACACCAGGGACCCGGTGGGCCTGGACCCGGCGGTCCTGGACCCGGTGGGCCCGGCGGCCCGGGTGGGCCTGGACCCGGTGGGCCCGGCGGACCCGGTGGACCTGGCGGTCCCGGCGGGCATCAGGGGCCGGGTGGACCCGGTGGGCCCGGTGGGCCTGGACCTGGCGGGCCGGGCGGACCAGGGCATGAACCTGGTGGACCAGGCGGTCCCGGTGGGCCTGGACCTAACGGGCCGGGCGGGCTTGGTGGACCTGGGCATGAACCGGGTGGTCCTGGTGGACCCGGTGGACCGGGTGGTCCTGGTGGACCCGGCGGACCGGGTGGACCCGGTCATCCGGGCGGGCCGCCACCTCCGCCGTACACACCCAGAGGTTCTTTCGACCGCGGTGGCCCCCAGATGGGCGGCCCGAGGGATGTGCCGCACGGCTTCAGCGCACCCGGTCATGGTGCGCCGCCTCCGCCGCCACAGCGCGGATGGGGTTGGAATGGCGGGCCTCCACCCGGAGCGCCGCCGCCATGGTGGGATGGACCGCCGCCCCCGGGCGGCTGGAACGGCCCACCGCCTCCAGGTGGTTGGAACGCCCCATGGAATGGTCCGCCGCGCGATATAGCGATGGCGCAGCATGATTTCGGGCCATTCAACTACAACGGGTACAACGCCATCCCGATGTTCAACCCCGTGTTCGGGGGATGGGGCTTCTGGCTCTTCGGGCTCTGGGTTCCGCTTTACTGACACAACTCCAAACTTCACGGCCTTCGGACCTTGCTGATGCAGGTCCGAAGGCCGTGAGGTGCTTACTCGGGTAGCGATTAGACCCAGACATGCCAGCGTCGGAAAGAGATGCATGCTGCTCGATTCCGGTGCAAGATGTGCGGCGTGGCTATGTACCAAGGCAGGGCGCTCGCAGACATCAATCTCACTGGACGTCCGTTGGGGGAGGCGCTCGAAGCGTTCATCTGCCGACGTGACCCGAGCCTGGAGAATCTGAACGTCCAGATCAAGCGCGCGACGCCGACTGGTGACGTCGAAATGCGGATGCAGCCCAATAAGCGGTGGTACGAGGTCATCTTCGAGACCGACGACTTACCCGACGAAGACGAAGATGATGACGACGACACTTTTGAGGCCAGGCGAAAAGCTGAGAAGAAGGCAAAGGCGGCGGAAAAGGCGCGGGTGAAGGACTGGCCGCCACGTAATCAGGGATTGTTCCCACCTAGCGAGGCGTGGCCGGAACCCAATCCGTGACGCGAATCGATCTTCATCGCCGATGATGTGATTCAGCAGACGGAGAGGAGCGGCGCTCATGACCCGCGCTGGCGACGATGCAGAGCGAAGCGATGAAGAGGAGCGGCGCTGATGACCGGTGTGCGTGACCAGGTGGTCGATCGAGCTCGTGGGATGCGTGACCTGGTCCGTGCCGAAGCTGCCGAATCCGAGCGGTTGAGAACGCTCTCGACGGCGATCGTCGACGAGATGTGGGCCAGCGGCCTGATGTCTGCGTTCAATCCGAGCGCGGCTGGCGGCGTCGAACCGTCATTCCGCGAGATGATCGAGACGTGGATCGAAATGGCTTGGCAGGACGGCTCTTTCGGCTGGATCGGGATTGCCAACCTACCCTCGACCTTCGCCGCCGCCACATACCTCCCTGATGAGGGCTTCGCCGAGATATTCACCCGGAACGACAACCACATCACCATCGGGGGTCAGTACTTCCCCAACGGCCAGGGTGCTGCCGTCGACGGCGGCTACCGGTTGAGTGGCGCGTGGAGTTTCGGCTCCGGCACCGGACACTCGGCCTACATCGGTGCCGGCTTCTTCCCGATGGACAACGGCGAGATGCGTTGGGTCAGTGAAGGCATCCCTGACATGCGCGTCGCATTTCTCCCGCGGGAGGAGGTCACCTTCACCGACGGGTGGCATGTCCAGGGGCTCAAAGGCACCGGCTCCTATGACTACAACGTCGCCGACGTGTTTGTACCGGAGTACCGAACCATGCCGCTGTTCAGCCGTGAACCATTCCGGGGAACTTCGGCTGCCAGCCGGATGGGTCTAATGCCCATCACCGCCGCCGGTCACGCGTCGTTTGCGCTGGGGGTGGCCAAGAGCATGCTCGACGACGTCGAGGAACTCGCGGCGACCAAAGTGCGGATGAGCGACATGGCCACGTTGGCCAGCCGCCAGACATTCCAAAGAGGGCTGGCCCACCACGTCGCTGCCTGGCGGGCAGCTCGCCTGCTGGTGCTTGACGCTTTTTCTGCAGCGGAGTCAGCAGTAGACGCGGGCAACGACCTCACACCCAGCTTGCGAGCCGACATGCGAGTAGCGGCGGTCTATGCCACCGACACGGCCCGCGCGGCTGCCGAGTGGGCACATTTGGCGGCTGGGACCACCGCGATCCGCGAGGGCAGCCGACTCGAACGCGCATTCCGGGACATCTATACCGGCACCCAGCACGCATTCATCAGCGAGAAGGTGGCCATGGACGTCGCGCAGATCTGGCTCGGCATCATCGATGACCAATTCGGACTCTAATTGCGCGGCAACTGAATTCGAGAGGACCGGCCATGGTGAGCGCTGATCGCGCCCGTTCACGCACGTTCGTCGTGACAGGTGCGGCGTCTGGCATCGGGCTGGCCACCGCCCAGCGTCTGTTGGCCGAAGGCGGAAGTGTCGTCGGCGCAGACCTGGCCGCGCCACCCGATCTCGGCCCTGACTTTGGGTTCGTGACGGCCGACGTGACCGACGAAGCCGCGATCGCCGCCGTGCTGGACGCGGTGCCCGACCGCCTCGACGGTGTCGTCCATGCCGCGGGTGTCGCCGGCGGCGGCCCAATCCATCTGCTGGACCGCGCCGAATGGGAGCGGGTGATCGCGATCAACCTCACCGGCACGTTCCTTGTCGCGAAGGCCGCCCTGGCTCGAATGATCGACCAGCCGCGGGTCGACGGAGAGCGTGGTTCGATCGTCACGCTGGCCAGCATCGAGGGATTGGAAGGCACAGCGGGCGGCAGCGCCTACAACGCCTCCAAGGGGGGCGTCGTACTGCTCACCAAGAACATCGCGCTTGACTACGGCCCTAGTGGCATCCGGGCAAACGCGATTTGCCCCGGCTTCATCGAAACGCCGATGACCGGCAGTGTGTTCGGCTTGCCCGGCATGGAGGGGCCGAAGGCGTCGATCACCGAGGAGCATGCGCTGCAACGGATGGGCCTGCCGGACGAGATCGCCGCGACGGCGGCGTTTCTGTTGTCGCCCGACGCGTCCTTCATCAGCGGCCAGGCCATTGCCGTCGACGGTGGCTACACGGCAGGCCGCGATCACGGCGTGGTTCAGCTCTTCGGCCTACCCCGCTGAACTAGGTCGAATTCGACTGTCTTAGTGCCGGAATGATGGGAATGGGAAGTTGAAATGCGGCATGCCGCCGCCCATCCCTGGCATCCGCGGGAACATCGGGCCGGGCATGCCACCGAACCGGGGCCCCGGTAAGAAGCCGGGACCTCCGGGGAATCGCGGACCCTCGGGGAACCCGGGACCTCCGGGGAATCGCGGACCCTCTGGGGACCGAGGGCCGTCACCGAACCGGGGGCCGTCGCCGAACCGGGGGCCGTCACCGAACCGGGGGCCGTCGGGGAACCGCGGACCCTGGGGGCCAGGGGAATTCATGGGCGGCTGGGGGATCTGCCCTCCGAGTTGCGGCATGCCCGGCGGGCGTAGCAGCTGCCGGGGAATCCCGAGATTCAGCCGAGGCTGACCGAACGGGGCCTGGACCCGCGGCGCCGGAATCTCCGCGTGTATCGGGACGGGTACCGGCACCGGTGCGGCCGGAATCGGAACGGGCACTGGTGCGCGTGGTGCGATCGGCGCGAGAGCGGGCAGGTGCTGTGGCAGCGATGGGGCATGCACGGCCAACGGGTGTGGTGCCGAGATGAGCGGGGCCGTCGGTGCTGACGGCGCCGCCTGGACCGGCGCGATGAGAGCTTGGCCGGGTGTGGGCCGCAGCGCAACCGCCGGTCTAATCCCAAGTGCCAGCGCAATTTCCAGCGCCAAAGCAGCGCTGACGACGACGACAGCCAAGGCGCTGCCAGCCAGCATCAGCGGGCTCCGGCGCTGGCTCGCGTCGAACTCGTCGTCGGTGGCGGCCTCGGCGATGGGCACCGCGCCGGTTTCAGCATCGGCGTCTTGGTCAGGCGCAGCGCTGTAGGCGAGATCTTCCTCGCGCAGCTGCACGCCGGCGCGGTTAACCGGCACCTGGAGGTAACCGGGCGAGACGGCGTACGGGTCCACTTCACCGGTGCCAGGGTCTTGCGCGTATGCCAAAGCGGCGGTGGAGGATGCGAACAGCGGCGCGTTGGCCGATGCCAGCGCCGCCCCGCGAGCCAGCGCCATGTCCGGTTCCTCGGGAGCGTAGACCGGAAGGTATGACGCTGCCTCCAGCACAGGCTTGATCGGTGCGATATCCACATCGCAGCCGACGATGAACAACCCCTCCGCATGGGTGTCCGGGACGTCGAGTCCGGCGATCATTGCGGCCAGTTCGGGCACCAAGTTCGCGCTATGCAGCGAGCGGCGGTCCACATCGGTGATCGAACCGTCGAACGAGTCGACCAGAGCCAGCGTCGCGGTGTCCGGCTCGATGAACAGCATCGCGATGTACTCGTAACCGATTGCATGGCCTACGGTTTGGGCCAATGCGGCGGCTGACAGAAACGCCGAAACCAGCATCACGTTCTCCACCTTGCGGGCCGCCAGCGCAGTCGCGAGCGCGGCCGCATCGCCGGGGTCGGTCCACGTCACTCCGGTAGACGTCAAGCGGTGGCCGCCCTGGCTGGCCCCTTCGCGGGTACCGAGGATGGCGGCGATCACTTGGTCGGCCGCGCTGAGTGTTGTCGGGTGATTGCCATCGTCGACACGGAAGCGGTCTTCATCGACGGTGACGCCATCGGCGTTTTCCCCTTCGACCAGCACCATGCGGATCGTTGCGGGAGCCATCGATACTCCGAGGACGATGTCCAATGTTCCTCCAAGGCGTGCCGGGGGTGAGCGCGTCCTGACTATTAAGAAGTTTTTCGCTGCGGCAGCTTGCGGCGTTACACACGACACTGCGCGTGTCACAGTTTGGTGAGCCGGACGGTCGGGTAGCCGAGAACAGGGCGCGCACAAACAGCCTAGTGCGCCGAAATCCACATATTCCGGGAGGAAAACATGGCTGATGCTGCGGAACAGACACCCACCGATGTCGTCCGATTCCTCGTCAGGCAGCACGAGCAAATCAAATCGTTATTCGCCGAAACGTTGGCCGCGTCGGGCCAGGCCAGAGAGCGGTCCTTCGTCGAACTTCGGCGGTTGCTTGCCGTGCATGAAACCGCCGAAGAGGAGATTGTGCACCCGCGCGCGAAGCGGAAAATTTCCAACGGCGACAAGATAATTGGAGCGCGGTTAGCCGAGGAGCGCGAAGCCAAGACGGTGCTCGCCGAACTGGAAAAGCTGGACGTCGACACTCAGTCTTTCACCGACATGCTGACCAAGCTTCGCGATGCGGTCGTCGAGCACGCCGAGCAGGAAGAGAATCAGGAGTTCGTCAAGCTCGAGCAGGTTTTGGGCGACGACGAGCTCCAGCAACTGGGCCGTGCCGCCAAGCTTGCCGAAGCGATCGCGCCCACCAGGCCGCACGCCGGGGTGGAATCGCAGATCGCCAACCTGTTCGTCGGACCGTTCGCGGCGATGATCGACCGGGCACGCGACACCATCATCGGCAAGGGCTGACCTTAGCCAGGGCCCACGGTCATGAGCCCGGTCAAGGCACCCGGGGCGGAGCAATTCCTGCCCGAGGATCGCAGTCTTAACTCTTTGGCGGCTGCGGCGAGCTGTTGCCACGGCTGCGCGCTGTACCAGGACGCCTCGCAGACTGTCTTCGGGCATGGCCGCCCCGATGCGCCGATCATGCTGGTGGGTGAGCAGCCGGGGGATCGTGAGGACGTCGAGGGGTTGCCTTTCGTCGGCCCGGCCGGCCGGCTGCTTGTCCGCGCGCTGGGCGATGCGGGCATCGATCCGGGGCTGACGTATCAGACCAACGCCGTCAAGCACTTCAAGTTCACCCGTAAGAGCACCAAACGGCGGATTCATCAGAAGCCCAGCCGTACTGAGGTCATTGCCTGCCGGCCGTGGCTCATTGCCGAGATCGAGACGTTGCAACCGCAGGCGATCGTGCTGCTCGGTGCGACTGCCGCTCAGGCATTGTTAGGCACGGCATTTCGAGTCTCCGCACACCGCGGCGAGCTCCTCCGCCTTTCGCCGGAGACGCAGGTGCAACTCGACCCGGAGCCGACGATTACGGCAACCGTCCACCCCTCGGCCGTACTACGCGATCGCGATAATCGCGATCAGGCGTACGAACTGTTCGTCGATGATTTGCGTTGTGCGCGTGCCGTTCTTAGGCAATAGCCCGTCACTAACTGGAAGCGGCACGCTGACGGGCCCGGAAGGCCTGGACTTTGGCCTTGTTGCCGCAGGTTCCCATTCCGCACCATTGCCGATTCTTTGCGCGCGACGTGTCCAGATACAGCCGCGTGCAATCCGGATGCGCACACCGCTTGACGTTCTCGATGTCGGTTCCGGCGAGCAGGTCGAGCAGATCGGCGGCCAGGCTGGCGAGCAATTGTGCGGGAGTGCCTTCGCGGCGCACGCCGCCGGTTCGCAGTAACCGTGGCGTGAGCTGAGGCCGCGACGCCCACTCATTGAGCAGCTCGACGTCGGCGGGCCGCGGCCGCCGGTCTTCTAACGGCGCGGTGACAGTCCGGTAGATGGCTTCCCGCAGCTCGATCGCCGCGGCCAGGTCGTCGTCGGTGACGTCGGCGCTGGCATCCAACAGCCCGCCCTGAACCGCCCAGTCCGACAGCAATTCCGGTTCGGTCAGCAGCTCCTCGCGCGAGCTGTGTCGGTGCTTCATGGTGCCGACGAAGTTGAGGCATGGCCGGCCACCCACGTAGATGAAGGTCACAAGTAACCACCTTGACAGGTTTCAGCCCCGGGCGCAAGGTGTAACTATATAGACCGGTTACGCGGAGAGAAAACAGAAATGAACGGCCAGACCGTTTCCGCCGTCTAACCGAGTAACCCGCCGATCTATATGGCAGTGAAACGCGAAAGAAGGCAACCGAAATGGACCTCTACCGGATAACTCACCCGCTGAGGTTGGCGAAGCGAGCGCACCGGCCGGGACCCGGCAAAGGGTGCGCACCGAACCTGGTTTCCAACGTCAACGGCCACCGTGGCGCGCGAAGGGTGGGGCTAGCTGGCATGGCCGTCCTGGCGGCGACCGCTTGGGGTGCCGACCCTGTTGCGAACGCCAATTCGACGGACTTCTTTGCCGCCGTTGAGGCGGCGGGCATCATCGGAGTGGGACCGGCGACATTGGCAAACGGTAGCAACGTCTGCTGGGAGATTTGGAACGGCGGCTACACCGGTCAACAGGCGGCTGCGGCTTTGCAGAACAACTATCCGTCACTGACCACCGACCAAGCGGCTCATTTCGTTCTCGCCGCGTATGAGGATCTGTGCCCGGTGCCTGGTTCCTATGACTGGTGGGCTTATAGCACCAGCTAGTCGCCGCAATAAGCAGGCCGGGAAGCCGCGGACGGTGATGCGCTTTGGTCGAGGTCAGCCTCGAGTGCGTCTACTCGCGAGCGCGGTTACCAGTCGGCCGAGTCGAACACCGAGAGGGCAGCATCCACACTCGCATCGACCGGCAGCAGCTCACCCAAGCCGCACGCCTCAACGACTCGGGCGACGACCGGCTGGTTGCTGACGAGTCGCAGCTGCACACCATGTTGCCGGCAGCGCTCTGCCTCTTCGGCGAGCGCGGCGTAGGCGCAGCACCCCATGAAGTCCAGCCCGCTGGTGTCGACGACAAGCGGTCCCGGTGGCCCCGCTGCGGCGGCGGCCTCGCTGAGCAAGCGCCGCCAGATGGCCTCGTTGGAGGCGTCTAGTTCGCCGCCGGCGGTGACGATCACGGCGAGGCCGATGCGCTCGGTGGTCATCCGGAGCGTGCTCCTGGCCTGTGCCAGCTCGGAGATCAGGCGACTACTCAGCGTGAGGTGGTTAAAGGATGGCTCGGCGATGGCATAAGTCATCTGGTCCTCCTAATCGGCGGACGCATGCCCGTCGCGATTCCGGATGCCCGCCCTACACAGCTGAAGACCGACGTCGATTAGCAGATTTCAAATTTATAACAGAAGCGTCATAGGTTTGTCCATCGAACGTCGCTAAGAATACGCTGAGTCCCGCCCAGGCTGCGGTCGCGATATGCGCTGTTCAGCGAACTCACACTCGGGCATCTCAGGGTTCGGCTGCATGCCGACAACCGCAGTCAACATCAAGATCGGCGGCTATTGCCGTCGCTGAAGATGTTATTTAACAACAACTTTCACTTAGACTCAGGCCGTCGCGGTGCGCCCGATAACGGTGATATACCGGTGCTTCCGAGCGGCTGCAAGACTTTTAGCAAAGACGCATAACGACGCTGCGGGGCGTTTCCGGCTACCGGTTTCGCTGATATTGAAAAAACGCCGTGAATATGCTTCAAGACTCCCTCGGGCGCCTCCGACGAGCGCGGGAAATACCACCAATTCAGGCGGTGGTTTAGCCGGTTTCGTCGGCGTGCTCCGACTCGAGCTCGGCGATCGCACGGGATACCCGCTCGCGCAGCAAGACCGCGGCGATCACCCCGCACACGACAGCGATAATCAAGGCAATCCAAGAGAACCGGGTCAGCCAGCGCTCCGCGGCGACGCCCGCGTAGTAGACCAGCGCGGTGGTTCCGCCCGCCCAGCACACCGCGCCCGACACGTTGGCGACCAAAAACTTTGCGTAGCGCATCTTTAGCGCGCCGGCCAGCGGCCCGGCGAATATCCGCAGCAACGCGATGAAGCGGCCCAAGAACACCGCTCGCGCGCCCCACCGCTCAAACAGCCGCTCGGCGAACATGACATGGCCGGGGCCGAAATGGTTTGGGAAACGCCGGCCGAGCCGATCGAACAGCGGCAGCCCGAGTCGGCGGCCGATCGCGTAACCGGTCGAGTCGCCGATCACCGCACCGATCACCGCGGCAGCACCGACGCCGATCGGGTTGACCGCCAGCTCATGGCGTGACGACAGCAGAGCGGCGCTGACGAGAACGATCTCGCCCGGCAATGGGACGCCTAGGCTCTCGATCCCGACAACCAGGCCGACCACGGCGTACACCGTGAGTGGAGGGATCGACTGCAACAGGGCATCCACCGTCATGGCCTTAAGAATGCCCGACCGGCCAGCGGGGTGCTGCCGCAACTGCCGTTAGGTTCGACGCGTCGACCCCATGCGCAGGTACCGTTTCTGCCATGCAGAAAAAGGCGAGGAAGGCGGCCGGTGCGTCGGCGACCGATTCACTCGCGCCGCAATACCCGATCGAATCGGTCGACAAGGCATTGAAACTGCTGCTGCTATTGGGCGAGCGGCCCGAGATCCGGTTGACCGAGGCCACCCGGTATCTCGGCGTGGCGTCATCGACGGCGCACCGGCTACTGGCAATGCTCGCCTATCGTGGGTTCGTTCGGCAGGACCCGGTGTCGAAGGCCTATTTGCCGGGTCCGGCGTTGACCGGTGTGGCGTTCGCGATTTTCGGCCGCATCGACATAGTCGGAACCGTCATGCCCGTCATGCGCAGCCTGAGCGAAAGCTTAAGGGAGACAGTTCATGTTGGGATGCTCGACGGCGCCGCAGTCCGTTTCGTCGCCGCCGTGGAAGGACCCGCCGCGGTGCGGGTGGCGTCCCGACTGGGCCGCGCCATGCCGGCACATTGCACGTCGACGGGCAAGGCCATGCTGGCTCAGTTGGCGCAAGCGGAATTGCGTCAGCTGCTGCCCGACGAGGACCTGGAGCGCATCACCGACCGGTCGATCGGCAGCCGCGCGAAATTGGAAGCAGAGCTTTCTCGGATACGTGAACAGGGGTATGCGGTGAACCGCGAGGAGAGTGAGGAAGGCGTCGCGTCGATAGCGGTACCGATTCCGACCCAGGCACCTGGGCTGCGGTTGGCGCTCAACGCCGCGGCCCCGCAGCACCGGCTGCGCCGATCGCGGTACGCCTCGGTCGCGGCGGCACTTACCGAGGCGGCCAAGGAGATTGGCGATCAGCTGGGCTGACGGCGCTCGATCGCCCGCCTCGCCCCCTCGCCGCTTCGCGGCTGGGGGTACCCCCACCTCATCACGTCTTGCGCTCTGCATCGTCGCCGGGCAGCCGCGCGACCTCGCTGCGCCAGGCCGCGTCGGTGGTGAATCCGGGCCCTAAGTCCGGGAGTTCGTCCCAGTCCGCATCATCGATGTCGCGCAGCGTGCCGCCGGCGGCGCGCACCTGTAGCGACATCCGGGCCAGTGCGTCGAGGCTGATGGCTTGCAGCACCGTGTGCTGGACGGTGGTCGCCGCGCTGGTGATGCCGTGGCCCCGGCAGATCACCACCGGTGCCTTGCCCATGGCCGCCACCATCTCCTTGCCCAGCCTGGCGTTTCGGATCAGCACCGCGCGCTCGTACACGGGGACGCCGCCGCGCGCAAGCCAGGCCCCGGGAATGTCGTAGGCGCCGTAGATCGGTCGGATGGTGATGCCGGCGAGATCAGCGGCGACGACGGCGGGCGGATGCAAATGGGCGACCGCCCGGTGTTGTGGGTCGGCCAACATCGTTTCGATATGGATCGGAAGTTCGTTGGGGACCCGATACCCGTCCAACTCCCCGGGAGCGGCCGCGTTGCCGTCGAAGCCGATGAGCCGGATATCCGAGGGCCGAGTGAACGCCACGCCCCGGTCGGTGTCGCTGCGGCATCTGAGCAGCAGCCGCTCGTCGTCAACCCGCAAACTCAGATGGCCCAGGATGCCGTCGACCAGCCCGCGTGCGGCCGCGACCCGGCAGGCCTGTGCCACCAACGCGCGTTGCTCGTCCAGCTGGATCATGGTTGCGCCGATTTCGCTGCGCCGATGGCGAATCCGCCGTCGGGATGGATCGTTTCGCCGGTGATACCTCGAGAGCGGTCCGACGCCAGCGTCACGAAGCTCCACGCGTGATCCTCAGCGGAGAGGGCAACATTCAGCGGTGTGCGCGCAGCCAGATCGCGTTCCCGGTTCGGGGTGTCGTCGAGGCGGGTGCTGTGCTGTCCTAACGCGCTCAGGCCACGCAGGTCGGTGTTAAGCGTGCCACCCGGCGCGACGCCGTTGACCCGTATCTGCGGTGCCAACTCGTGGGCCAGTGCGGCGACCAGGCCGCGGACGGCGAACTTCGACGACACATAGAGCACGCCGCCGCGTCCCGGATAGAACGACGACGCGGACTCGGCCAACACGATCGACGATCCCGTTTCGGCTTGCAGCGCAGGAACCGCGGCTTTCACCGATTGCAGATGGCTTAGCACGTTGGTCCGAAACATTTCGTCGAATGCGGCAGGCAGGTCATCGGCCTCGATATCACCGATTCCCTTGTAGAAGTCGAAGATGCCCACGCAGTTCACCAGCGTGTCGAGTCCGTCGAAGGCGTCCACCGCGGTGGCGACCGCCAGATCGTTGGCCGCGCGAATGGTCGCATCGCCTTCGATGACCGGCACCTTCTTCAGCTTGTGCCGAAGCGTGTCGCATTTATCGGTATCGCGCTCGAGCACAGCCACTTTGGCGCCTTCGCCGCGGAAGGCGTCGACGACGGCCCTGCCGATGCCGGATCCGCCGCCAACGATCAGGGCGCGCTTGCCGGCCAGCCACTGGGTCACGGTAGGCCGCCGTCGTCGTCGGGCAGTAGGGGACCGGCGGCGTTACCGACCATCGCGGTGAGCGTGCGGGCGTTTTGCCGCGTCAGCGCTTCGACCTCCAGGGCGTCCAAGCTGATCCATCGACCGGATTTGGGCGCCTGGATCAGCAGTCGAGATCCGTTTCTGGTATCGACGCGGCGCACCACGACTTCGGTGAATTCGTTGGCCACCGTGATCGTTTCGCCCACCGTGCCGTTGAGCAACTCCGTCAGTGCATCGGTCACAAGAACACCGCCAGGTTCTGCATCCGCAGCACCGATTCGTCGATCATGATGGTGCGGCGGGCGAGTTTTAATTGGTCCTGATGAGCACCGCACCGCCGCAGCACGTCGTGGCGGCCGCAGGACACCAGTGCGGCCGCATTGACGTCGCCGCGGCTGCGGAACAGCAGTTCGGCGGATTCGACGACGAGATGTGCGTCATCCTCGCAGGCGAATGTCCGTACGTTGGTGATGTAGTGGCGCATCCGCGAAGGCGGATCCTCGGTCCAGGCGTGCTCGGTGGCGAACCGCGCAACCCGTCGGCTCAGCGAGTACTTGTCCTCGTCGAAGTGCGCCATTCCCGGAGACGTGTCGAACCCGGCGCCGAGAGCGGTGGTAACGCGCACCGGCATCAGGTAACGAATGTCGTCGGTAAGGCTGTCCAGCCAAGTCTCGTACTCTTGCGCATCGAGCAGATAGGCTTCGTCGACCAGGAACTGATGTGCCTGCAGGTGCCGATTATCGTTGAACGGCAACGGCTTTCCGACGGGCTTCCCGAGTTGTGCGGCAGTCATGCCGGTTCCAAATGCTCGGCCCACAGCCGCAGCAACGCGCGCTGGTTGTTTTCGTTGTAGCCGACCTGGGCGTGGCCGGGTCCGTGGAAAGCTTCGGGAGGCAGCGGCTCGACGACGGGACGGTCGTCGGACAGCAACCCCATCCGGCTATTCAGCAGCAGCCGTCGCGCCATCGCGCCGCCGGCGGTGTTGGTCAATGACACCCAGTTCTCCACGTCGTCCTGTTCGAACATGCCCGTCGATCCGAAGCACATCAGGTAGGCCTTGTAGGAATTCTTTTTGTACCCGGATGGCGCCGCGGAGTCCACCGCGAACCACGAGCACACCTCGGTCTCGTTCTCGCTGATCGGCTGCCACAGTCGGATCGATATGAACGGCAAGACGTCGTCGTCGGCGCTGTCCAGCACCTTGGGCCAGTTGTGTACGAAACTGAGGTTCGGGAAACAAGAGGCCGCCGAGATCATGAACCCGTCCTCGCCGACCAGTCGCTGTTGTCCCGGCGTCCAGACGCCTTTGATCCGGTCGATCATCTCAGCTGGGTAGCCGACATAGCGCATGCGTTCGTCGAAGCTGCCCGGCGGCAGCTTGTAGGTCGTCCCGCCCCCACACTGTGCCCAATAGGTGGCCCCGTCCTTACGTTTTTGCGCTTTCGGCTCGCGGAAGAGGCCGATCTCGACGATCGAGGTGTGGGTGTGCGGGGTGTGGTACATGTCCCCGGCGAAGTTCTCGGCGCCGATCTTCCAGTTGGCCTTGATTCGCCAGCGTTGCGGTCCGCGGACCTCGAGCCCGCCTCGACTTTGCTTGGTGTAGTAGTCGAGATAGAACCGGAAGTCGCCGAGGAAGTCCTCGAGTGGTTGTGCGCACGCATCCATGTTGATAAAGATCAAACCGTTGTAGCTGCCGAGATTCGGTGCGGGAAGCAGGGTTTGGCTACTTCTGGAGAATCCGTCGTCGCCTCCGTAGGCCTCCCGGTGAAACGGTAGCCCGGTCAGCCGGCCGTCGTTGCGGTAGGTCCAGCCGTGGTAGGGGCACCGGAAGTTGGAGGCGTTGCCCATCTCCGCCCGGCAGACCTGCATGCCACGATGGAGGCACATATTAAATAAGGCGCGCACATCGCCCTTCGCATCGCGGGTGATGATGAACGAGTCGTCGAGCACCCGGCGCACCACGTAGTCGCCGTCTTGCGGGATCTCGGATTCGTGTGCGACGAACACCCAGGCCCGGCTGAAAAGACGCTCCTTTTCCAGCTCGAAGATCTCTCCGTCGTTGTAGATGTGCGCGGGAATCATTCCGCGCCGAACGTTACCGAGGACGTTATCGAGGGCACCGCGGTGAGCGGTCATGCTGACCCCCATACTCCGTAGAAATTCTCTGTGTTCCAGAGGCTGATTCTGTTATATAGAGGATGCCGCAGGTTGCTGGCGTGGTCAACACCGCCCTCACGGCAGAGCGGATGGCGTTGCGAGTTGCGCGTTTCGCCGAATTCGCTTTGAAGTGCATGAAATAAACTCTGCAACAAGGATTCTCGTGTCAGAAGCCGATCACTGTGACTTCGCTGGAGGATTGGTCTCCGACATACCAGCGCGTTGCTACGTTCCGGCACGTTGCCGAATGGCAGACAACGTCGCACGCCTGTGATGGCGGGATCGTCTTGTAATTATTTGTCAGATCCGGTGCAATCTGCCGATAAGCTTTCATGCTCGGGGGACGCGGCTGCGTCCTTGATCGGGCGTCAGGAGTGGCTGGATCGGTCCAGCTACGATCCCGGTTCCGCCGTCGGTGAAAATCACCGACGAAGAACTCGTCGAGCTGGGCGACAAAATGGCGTCCCGCATCGAGGAGTTACGTGAGTCAACGGTTCACAAGCTGCGGGTGAAGGGCAGGAAGTCGATGCTGCGGGCGCGGTAGCCGCCAGTCACACCCAACCGCCGGAGCTCTGCCCGCCAGGCGCCCACTGCAAGAATCCCTGGTCACAGATGTAGTCACGCAGTACGGCGCCCAGACCAAGGCCAATGCGCAGCGGAAATCTCGCGAAGACGGTTGAGGGCGGCGGATTCTCGCGTTAGCGTCAGCGTTGATGAAGGCTGCAGCAGAGCCAGCCCGCGTTGAGTCCCAACCCGCGATCACCGCAGAGATCGCCCGCATCGCGGCTGACTACCAGGGGAAAGACGAGCCGCAACCGCTGCTGGACTACCCGCCCTATCGCAGCAGTCGGCTCCGCCATCCGAAGTCTGCGCTCGTCTGCGTCGACCCACACGAGGTCGAGCGCTGGGCGCCGTGCTTCGGAAGCCGGGATGTCAACCCCGTCGACGCCGACCTCACCGCCGGTCACCCCGGGGAGCCGATCGGGGAGCGCATCATCGTGACCGGGCAGGTACTCGACGCGACGGGTAGGCCCGTGGCCGGCCAGCTCGTCGAGATCTGGCAAGCCAATGCCGCCGGCCGCTATCACCACCAACTCGACCAGCACCCGGCGCCGATCGATCCGAACTTCACCGGAGTGGGCCGTTGCCTGACCGAACCGGACGGGACGTATCGCTTCCTCACGATCAAGCCGGGGCCCTACCCTTGGCGGAACCACCAAAATGCTTGGCGCCCTGCGCACATTCACTTCTCGGTATTCGGCACCGCGTTTACCCAGCGCCTGATCACCCAGATGTATTTCCCCGGCGACCCGTTGTTTGGGTTGGACCCGATCTATCAGTCCATCGTGGATCCTGTTGCACGCCAACGATTGATCGCAAGCTACGACCACGACGTGACGCAGCCCGAATATGCGACCGGCTACCGGTGGGACATCGTCGTGGCCGGGAGCCGGCGAATCTGGACCGAGCAGAACGCTGACGATGGCTGAATTGGCTTGCACGCCGGGCCAAACCGTTGGGCCCTATCTGCATCTGGGATTGCCCTTCGCCGGCGATAACCAGTTGGTCGGCGATGCGCACGCCGGCGCGATCCGGCTGCACGGTACGGTGTACGACGGCGCCGGTGATGCGGTGCCCGACGCGCTGGTGGAGATTTCGCAGCCCGGCCCGGACGGGCGCTTGGTCCGGCGGGAGGGGTCGCTGCAGCGCAAAGAAGGGGCGTTCACCGGCTGGGGTCGATGCGCAACCGACGCCGCAGGCCATTACAGCTTCCGCACGCTGACGCCCGGTGCGCCGGCTGGCGGCGCGGCGTTTTTCGCAGTCGTCGTGTTTGCGCGCGGGCTGTTGAACCGGCTGTTCACCCGCGCCTATCTACCGGGTTCCGACCTGGACGCCGATCGGCTGTTGCGCGCCCTCGACGCCTCCCGACAGCACACCCTGATCTGCAGTGCCGAAAACGGCGGATACCGCTTCGACCTCCACCTGCAGGGCGCCAACGAGACCGTGTTTCTGGCATACCGCGGTGACGCGGAATGACGAACCTTTTGTGGCCCGGAGACCAGCGTGCCGGGGAGTTGATGTCCGACACGACGCTATTGGCGTCGATGGTCGCGGTGGAATCGGCCTGGTTGGATGCACTGGTCGCCGAGGGGCTGGCGCCGCGCGAGTGCGCAGGAGCCGATCTTCACCGCTTGGTCGCCCAGCACGACTGCGAGATGCTCGCGGTCAGAGCCGAGGGCGGCGCCAACCCGGTCATCGGCCTGGTGGAGCTGCTTCGCGACCGGGCTACCCCGCAGGTGGGCCGGTGGATCCACCGCGGCCTCACCAGCCAGGACGTGCTCGATACCGGTTTGATGCTGGCGACGCGCGCGGTAGTAGACGAGTTGATGTCGCAACTCGCCGAACAGGTTTCAACGCTCGCTGCGCTTGCGACAACTCACCGCGGCACGCAGATGGTGGCCCGCACCCTGACCCAGCATGCGGCGCCCACGACGTTTGGGGCCAAGGTCGCGACATGGTTGAACGGCGTTGTCGACGCATATCAGCAACTCGCCGCGTTGATTACCCCGGTCCAGGTCGGCGGCGCAGCCGGAACGCTGGCAGCGGCAACCGAATTGGCCATCCTCGCCGAAGGTCACGGCAACGCGGTGGAGATACCGGCGAAACTAGCCCAAACCACTGCGGCCACTTTGGGATTGGCTATCCGGATGCCATGGCACACTACCCGCACGCCGGTAACCGCGGCGAGTGACGCGCTCGTCGGATGCACCGACGCCTGGGGCCGTATCGCGTCCGATGTCGTGACCCTGGTCCGCCCGGAAATCGCGGAATTGAGCGAACCCGCGACCGGGGATCGCGGCGGATCATCAAGCATGCCCCACAAGCGTAATCCGGTGTTGTCCATCCTGATTCGTCGAGCGGCGATCGCCGCGCCAGCACTGGGCGCGACATTGCACAGTGCCGCCGCGCTGGCCAACGACGAACGCCCCGACGGCTCGTGGCACGCCGAGTGGGACACCCTACGCACTCTGGCGCGTCGAACCGTGGTCGCCGGCGCCCAGTGCAGTGAACTACTCGCCGGGCTGCGGGTGCATCCCGAACGGATGGCCGAGAAACTCGGCAGCGCTGACATGTTCAGCGAGCAACGTGCGATCGCTGACTTGGCCGGAAAAGCTCCGTCCGCCAACTATTTCGGTGCGGTCAACATGCTGATCGCGGAGAGCCTGCACCGGGCCAAACATATTGTCAAGGAACACCCGTGACTGCGCCCCGAATTCGCGGCTCGCATCTCGGCGGATCACCGGATCTGCCGCCGTTGGTGGTCGGCCCCTCGTTGGGTACTTCCGTCGCGGCATTGTGGTCTGGTGTGGCGCGGCGTGTGGCAGGCATCTACCACGTGATCGGCTGGGACTTGCCCGGCCACGGCGCCAGCCCGCGACCGAGGGACGCCTTCAGCATCGACGACCTCGCCGCCAGCGTCATCAAAGTCGTGGAGGACAAGATCGGCGGGCGGCCGTTCACCTATGCCGGCGTTTCGGTTGCCGGCGCCGTCGGGCTTCAGCTCCTGCTCGGGCATCCGGAGCGCATCGTATCGGCGGCGCTGATCTGCACGGCGGCGCGAATCGGCGACCCCGACGACTGGCAGTCCCGCGCCCAGATTGTTCGCAGCGCAGGAACAGGTGAAGTCGTGGCACTGTCGATTCGCCGTTGGTTTGCGCCGGGGTTCTTCGAGCGCGATCCCGCGTCCGCCCGAGCGCTGCTGGACACGTTGCGCCAGGTGGACGACGACGGGTATGCGCGCACCTGCGAGGCGCTCGCCGAGTTCGATGCCCGTCATCGCCTCGGCGAAATCGACACCCCGATTGTCGCTGTCGCTGGCGCCAATGACATTGCCACGCCGCCGGATTTATTACGGTACATCGCCAGCAACGTAACCCGCGGACGGTTCGTCGAGGTCGCGCAGGCCGCCCATCTCGCGCCGGTTGAACAGCCCGACCGAATCGCCGACGTGCTGGCGAAGCTGAGGAGATTGGGAGCTTGATGAACGACTATGACCGGGGCCTGGCGGTGCGCCGGGAAGTGCTCGGCGACAGCTACGTCGACCAGGCGGGCGCGCGGACGACTGACCTCACCCGGGAATTCCAGACACTGGTCACCGAATTTGCCTGGGGGGCAATCTGGACGCGTCCCGGCTTGGACCGTCGCAGTCGGTCGATGATCACGCTCACGGCGCTGATCGCCCGTGGCCGTGATGAGGAGCTCGCGTTGCATTTTCGCGCGGCCCTGCGCAACGGGTTGTCGTGGGACGAGATCAAAGAAGTCCTGCTGCAGACCGCCGTCTACTGCGGTGTGCCGGACGCCAACGCGGCATTCCGTATCGCCCAAGAGGTCTTCGACGAGGCTGAGTCGTAAATCGCGTCGTGCAAACCGGGTCGGCCGGTTCTATCACGAAACGCAGCAGCCTAGAGCAGAATGCTCGGGAGAATGAGCGTCAAGCCAGCAAAGCAATCCCTCGGTCGCCGCGATGATGTGCTGCGGGTATTAAAAGCGGCGCACTCTTCGATGAGCATCGCCACCATCGCCGACACCCTCGACGTGCACCCCAATACCGTTCGCTTCCACCTCGACACTCTGGTCAACGCGGGCCGGGTGGAGCAGGTCGCGTCGGACCGCAAAGGTCCGGGCCGGCCGGCACTGCTGTTCCGCGCGACTCAGCGAATGGATCCCGGCGGCCCGCGGCATTACCGGCTGTTGGCCGAGATCCTCGCCGTCGCTCTTGCCGGGGATCGGGACGCCGGCGCCAGGGCGACGGCGGCCGGTCTCGAGTGGGGTCGGCGGCTCAAACCGCCGCCTCCGATCACCACCGAGGCGCCCGGCGCGGAGGACCCGATCCAGCACCTGATCGGTTTCCTCGACGAGCTCGGTTTTGCCCCGGAGCGTCGCGGAAGCGAGCAGGTCGAGTTGCGGCACTGCCCATTTCTCGAGCTGGCGGAAACCCAGAAAACCGTCATCTGTCCGATCCACTTGGGACTGATGCAGGGAGCACTGGAAACCTGGGGGGCACCGGTCACGGCCGATCGGCTTGAGGCCTTCGTCGAGCCGGATCTGTGCCTGGTGCACCTCACCCGCCAAGTCGCAGCGACATGAGCCTCGCGCCGGCAGTTGCCGTCGCGGTCGTCTTCATCTGGCTGGGCATGGTGCTGGCCATCTCGTTTCTGGAAGCACCGCTGAAGTTCCGCGCGCGGGGCGTCACAATGCAGATCGGCCTCAGCATCGGCCGTTTGGTCTTTCGCGCGCTCAATACCGTCGAGGTGGTTTTGGCCGTGGTGATCCTGGTGAGCACCGTGGCAACTCCGCCCTCAGCCGGCGCGGCCGCGGCGTTGGCGGTCGCGTTCGCCGCGCTGGCGCTGCAGATCGGGGCGGTGCGGCCCCGGTTGAATCGCCGCTCGGACCAAGTGCTGGCCGGCCTGGACGCGCCCCGCTCGCGAGGGCACTACGTCTACATCGGTCTCGAGGCGATCAAGGTGCTGGCCTTGGCGGCGAGCGGGATTCTTCTACTATCCAACTGAGAGACTTCCTTCCAGCCAACCGAAGGACCCATCATGGACTCCGTTTCGCTGACCACCTTGGCCACCGAACAGCTCGACCAGGCGCGGCAAGCGCACAGCGGCCGCGCCTCACACACCATCCACGGCGGTCACACCCACGAACTTCGGCAGACGGTGATGGCGTTGCTTGCCGGACACGAACTCTCCGAACACGACAGCCCAGGCCAGGCCTCGCTGCAGGTGCTGCAAGGACACGTGCGGCTCACCGCCGGTGACGACGCGTGGGACGGTAAGGCCGGCGACTACGTTGTGATCCCGCCGCAACGCCACTCGCTTCAGGCAGTTGATGATTCGGTCGTCATGCTGACGGTCTTCAAGAGCCTTCCCTCGGCATAGTCGGATGCTGTCGACACCCTGGTCGGAGCGCATGGGCTTGCGGGTGCCGATCGTCAACGCTCCGATGGGAGGTGTCGCCGGCGGACGACTCGCCGCCGCGGTGACCGCAGCCGGCGGGCTGGGCATGATCGGCATGGGCACCGCCGGGTCGACGTCGGCGCTGCACGCCGAATTGCCGCACGTGTGCGGAACGTTCGGAATTGGCTTGGTGGACTGGGTAGTTCGCAAGGAGCCAGAGCTGCTCGATGCCGCACTGGCCGCGCAGCCGGTGCTTGTTTCGGTCAGTTTCGGCACTGACTTGTCGTGGGTCGGTCGCGCCCACGACGCCGGGATCGCCGCCGCGACACAGGTTTACAACAGCGTCGAGGCTCAGCGGGCTCAAGACGCCGGAATCGATCTGCTGGTGGCCCGCGGTTGCGAGGGTGGTGGTCACGGCGACGCGACGATCGGCACACTTCCGCTACTGGACGCGGTCTTGGACGCCGTCTCGGTCCCGGTGCTGGCCGCCGGGGGAATCGCCTCTCCGCGAAGCCTGGCAGCTGTGCTGGCCGCCGGCGCCAGCGGCGCGTGGTTAGGCACCGTGCTGTCGGCGTCGCCGGAGGCGCTGACGACGGATGCGTCGCGCCGCGCGTTGGTCGCTGCCCGCGAAACCGACACCACCAGCACCCGGGTGTACGACATCGTTCGTAAACTGCCGTGGTCGCAGCGGTTTCCATCGCGCGTACTGCGCAACGACTTCGTCGCACGCTGGAGCGGTCACGAGGATGCGCTCGCCGACGACCCCGATGCGCTGGACGAACTGGCCGCCGCGCTGGCTGTCGACGATCGGCGAACCGCCCCGGTGGACGCCGGACAAGGCGTCGGGATGGTCACCGGCGTCGCACCGGTGGCCCAGGTCGTCGAGCAGCTCTGCGGGGGTGCCGAAGCACTGCTCGCAGGATGGGGTTAGCGGGTCACACCGCCCGGACGTAGCGTTTGGCGATCACGCGCTGGGCCAGCGACGTGAACGGTCCGCCGGCTTTGCTCCACCACGACGCCGGCCGGGAGAATGACGAGACTTCGGCGTAGACCGCCGCGGTGACCGGGTCGTGGCGCACGACGAATCGTTCTTCACCGGACTCGGGATGACCGGGCAGCGTGCCGTAGGCAAAGCCGCGCACGTCGGGTTCGTCGATGACGTACACCACGCGGCAGGGGGCCTTCAGGAACGCCATCTTGACCATCACCACCGCGCCAACCTCGACGGTGTCGCTGCTGGCCTCGACGCGTAAACCGGCGCCGCGCTGCATACCCCAGTGCATGACCGCGTCAGCGGCCTCCTCGAAACGCTGGTGTCCTGCGCCGATCTGAGAGACAAAGCCGAGATGGCGGTATCCCGGCGGCGGAGGGCCGGCGGTCGCACCGACTTCTGGATAGGTCAGCGGCATGTGACTGAGCGTGTACATATCCACTAGGCCAGCTTGCCAGGTGCGGCGTACGGTCGTAGAAGTGACTACCAATACCGTAGGGCCTGCTCAAGCATCCGGAACGTTCACTCTCGGCGGTGATCTCACCGTCAACCGCCTCGGGTATGGCGCAATGCGGTTGACGGGCAAGGGAGTTTGGGGCCCGCCCGCTGATCGAGACGAAGCGGTTCGGGTGCTGCGGCGAGCGGTCGAGCTCGGCGTCAATTTCATCGACACCGCCGACTCATACGGGCCCTACGTTGCCGAGGAGATCATCCGCGAAGCACTGCATCCTTACGACGGGCTGGTGATCGCGACCAAGGCGGGATTGCTGCGCACCGGCCCCGACGTGTGGATTCCGCTGGGCTTCCCCGCCTATCTGCGCCAGGAAACCGAATTGAGCCTGCGACGGCTCGGCGTCGACACCATCGACCTCTTCCAGCTGCACCGCATCGACGACAAGTTCCCCCTCGAAGATCAGATCGGCGAGCTGGTCAAGCTGCAGCAGGAAGGCAAGATCCGCCACATCGGTCTGTCGGAGATCAACGTCGAGCAGCTGCACGCCGTTCAAAAGATCACCGAGATCGTGTCGGTGCAGAACCTGTACAACCTGACCAACCGCAGCGCCGAGGAACTCTTGGACGAGGTGACCAAGCAGGGGATCGGCTTCATTCCATGGTTCCCGCTCGCCGCCGGACCGCTGGCGGCACCGGACGGTCCGCTGGCCCGGCTCGGCACCGAGCACGGCAATGCGACCCCCTCCCAGCTGGCATTGGCCTGGCTGCTGAAACGTTCACCGGTCGTCCTGCCGATTCCTGGGACATCGAGCGTGGCGCATCTGGAAGAAAACGTTGCCGCCGCCGAGATCGAGCTCAGCGATGACGAGTTCGCGAAGCTGAGCGCGCTGGGCGAGCAACAGCAGGATTGATTCTGCGGCTAGGGTGCACACGTGCGAGTAGGCCGCGCCCTGAGCGCAGAGTGAACGCAAAACACCCGGGCGGCGGGTTCAACCCACCCGAACCCACGACCAGGGGTGGGCCCGACTACGGCCGGTTCATCGAAGCGGTGCGTGCGCTGCAGGATCACGCCCGGGCGGTCGACGCGCCGGACGAGGTGATCAGCGAGGCGGCCGACCTGATCGAGAAGGTGTCCGACCTGCTCAGCCCGTTCGACGCCGACGAGTGGGCGACGCCGTCAGGCCGTCGGATGGACTTGCCGATGCGGGGCAACATCTTGTCGGTGCCGATGAAGGTGCACAAAACGGACGACGGCCGGATCCGTGGCACGGTACGGTTTCGCCGCTTCCATCTGGGCCGTAACGGCGCGGTACACGGCGGGGAGGTTGCGCACGTGTTCGATTCGGTATTGGGGCTGGCATCGGCGGTGCTCACCGGCGGCCCTCGGCAGCGCACCGCCTATCTGCATACCAACTACCGCCAGATCGTCCCGATCGAGAAGGACCTGCAAATCGATGCGGCTGTCGATCGTGTCGAAGGACGCAAGATCTTCGTGTCTGGCACCTTGGTTGACGGCGACACCGTGCTGACTGACAGCGAAGCACTTTTTGTGCTCCTCAAACCGGGGCAGCCTTAAGGCTTCGGGGGATGCCGCCCCGATAGCATGGTCAGGTCCGTTTGCACACCCCGAAAAGCCTGGAGAACGCGCCGATGACCGCCCCCGCACACCCGACCTCCGGGCCCGACGGCGGCGACCCGCAGCGCCCGGCTGGGCCGGGCTCGCGGTCGCCGCAGGCCCCGATCCGGGTGCCTGCCGGGACGACGGCGGCCGCTGCGGTGCGCGACGCGGGTCTGCCGGGCCGCGGTGCGCCCGATGCGATCGTGGTGGTGCGCGACGCCGAGGGCAAGCTGCGCGATCTGAGCTGGGTGCCCGCTCACGACGTCGAGGTCACGCCGGTGGCGGCCAACACCGACGACGGGCGCAGCGTCATCCGGCACTCCGCCGCACACGTGTTGGCCCAGGCCGTCCAAGACCTGTTCCCGCAGGCCAAACTCGGGATCGGGCCGCCGATCACCGACGGCTTCTACTACGACTTCGACGTCGAGGACCCGTTCACGCCCGAGGACTTGGCGAAGCTGGAAAAGCGGATGCGCCAGATCGTCAAGGACGGGCAGTTGTTCGACCGGCGCGTCTATGAGTCCAAAGACCAGGCGCGCGCAGAGCTGGCCAACGAGCCTTACAAACTCGAACTCGTCGACGACAAGTCCGGCGACCCCGAAATCATGGAAATCGGCGGCGACGAGCTCACCGCCTACGACAACCTCAATCCCCGCACCAGGGAACGAGTTTGGGGCGACTTGTGCCGTGGGCCGCACATCCCGACCACCAAGCACATCCCGGCTTTCAAGCTGACCCGCAGCTCAGCCGCCTACTGGCGCGGCGACCAGAACAACGCCAGCCTGCAACGCATCTACGGCACCGCGTGGGAATCGCAGGAGGCGCTGGACCGTCATCTGCACCTGCTCGAGGAAGCTGTGCGGCGTGACCACCGCAAGCTGGGCGTCGAGCTGGACCTGTTCAGCTTCCCCGACGAAATCGGTTCGGGCTTAGCGGTTTTCCACCCCAAGGGTGGCATCGTGCGCACCGAGCTGGAGGACTATTCCCGGCGCAAGCACGCCGAGGCGGGATACCAGTTCGTCAACACCCCACACATCACCAAGGAACAGCTGTACATCACGTCCGGCCACCTCGAGTGGTACGCCGACGGCATGTTCCCGCCGATGCACATCGACGCGGAGTTCAACGAGGACGGCACGCTCCGCAAGCCGGGGCAGGACTACTACCTCAAGCCGATGAACTGCCCGATGCATCACCTGATCTACCGGTCTCGCGGTCGCTCCTACCGCGAACTTCCGTTGCGGCTGTTCGAGTTCGGCTCCGTCTACCGCTATGAGAAGTCCGGCGTGGTACACGGCCTGACCCGGGTGCGCGGCATGACGCAGGACGACGCGCACATCTACTGCACGCGCGAGCAGATGCGCGACGAACTGGCCTCGCTGTTGCGCTTCGTGCTGGAGTTGCTGGCCGACTACGGCCTCAACGACTTCTACCTCGAGCTGTCCACGAAGGACCCGGAGAAGCACGTCGGCTCCGATGAGGATTGGGACGAAGCAACCGAGATACTGCGCGAGGTCGCCGAGGGCTCGGGCTTACACCTGGTTCCCGACCCCGGCGGCGCTGCGTTCTACGGCCCGAAGATCTCGGTGCAGGTCAACGACGCGCTGGGCCGTAACTGGCAGATGTCGACCATTCAGCTCGACTTCAACATGCCGGAGCGGTTCGAGCTGGAGTACACCGCTGCCGACGGATCGCGGCAGCGCCCGGTGCTGATCCACCGGGCGCTGTTCGGGTCGATTGAGCGTTTCTTCGGCATCTTGACCGAGCACTACGCCGGCGCGTTCCCGGCCTGGCTGGCGCCGGTGCAGGTGGTCGGCATTCCGGTCGCCGACGACCACGTGGCCTACTTGGAAGACGTTGCCGCACAGCTGAAATCGCGCGGGGTGCGCGTCGAGGTCGACTCCAGCGACGATCGGATGGCCAAGAAGATCGTCAACCACACCAACCAGAAGGTGCCGTTCATGCTGCTGGCCGGCGACCGCGACGTCGAAGCCGGCGCGGTGAGCTTCCGGTTCGGCGACCGTACGCAGATCAACGGAATCCCCCGTGACGATGCGGTGGCGGCCATTACCAAGTGGATTGCTGACCGCGAGAACGCCTCTCCCACTGCTGATTTGGTCAAGGTGAACAACGGTGGCTGATGAAGAATCGATCATCGATCGCGGGGTCGGTGAATCCGACCACCTGCAGAGGTTGTGGACGCCCTACCGAATGAGCTATTTGGCTGAAGGGCCGCTGAAACAGGACAAGGCCTCGCGCGAGCAACCGTTCAGTGACATCCCGCAGTTGTCCGATGAGGAGGGCCTGGTGGTCGCCAGGGGCGGACTGGTGTACGCCGTGCTCAACCTCTACCCGTATAACCCGGGGCATTTGATGGTGGTGCCGTATCGGCGGGTCTCCGAGCTGGAAGATCTCACCGACAAGGAGAGCGCCGAGCTGATGGCGTTCACCCAGAAGGCGATTCGCGTCATCAAGAATGTGTCGCGGCCGCACGGGTTCAACGTCGGCCTGAACCTGGGCGAATCGGCCGGTGGCTCGCTGGCCGATCATCTGCATGTGCATGTGGTGCCGCGCTGGGGCGGCGACGCCAACTTCATCACGATCATCGGCGACTCCAAGGTCATCCCGCAGCTGCTGCGCGACACCCGGCTGCTACTGGCCACCGAATGGGAAAAGCAATCGTGAGCAAACTGTTGTCGCGGCAGGGCGTCGCCCGGGTCACCGGACCGGTGGCCCGGGCGTTCCTGCGTGCCGGTTTCACCGCTGACAGCGTCACGATCATTGCCACCGCCGCGGCGGTGCTGGCGGCGCTGACGCTGTTTCCGACCGGCCGGTTGTTCGCCGGCACGTTGGTGATCTGGTTCTTCGTGATGTTCGATCTGGTCGACGGGGCGATGGCGCGGGAAAGCGGCGGCGGCACCCGGTTCGGTGCCGTGCTGGACGCCACCTGCGACCGGATCAGCGACGGCGCGGTGTTCTGTGGGCTGGCCTGGTGGGCGGGTTTTGGCCTGCACAGCCCGTCGCTGGTGGTGGCGACGTTGATCTGCCTGGTCACCTCGCAGGTCATCTCCTACATCAAGGCCCGCGCCGAAGCCAGCGGACTGCGCGGTGACGGCGGCTTCATCGAGCGGCCAGAACGGCTGATCATCGTTCTCGTCGGCGCGGGGCTGTCGGACCTGCCGGTGTTCCCGTTGCCGTGGGCGCTGCCGCTGGCGATGTGGCTGCTGGCCGCGGCCAGCATGATCACCTGCGCTCAGCGGCTGCACAGGGTGCGACACTCGCCCGGTGCAGGCGACCCGATGCCCCCGGCCAGCAAGAGCGAACCGTGATCTCAGTCCCGGGAGGCCTGAAACTGCCTGGGGTCAGCGGTCTTTCGTTGGGCGGCCGGATGACTGACTGGGGCTACGCGGCGGGTTGGATGATGGTGCGCACGATGCCGGAGTTCGCCGCGCGCAACGCGTTTGACGCCGGCGCGCGGTATGCGTCGCGCAACGGGGGACCGGCCCAACTGCGCAAGAACCTCGCGCGCGTCATCGGTGTTCCGCCGAACGACGTGCCCGACAGCCTGATGCGCGCGTCGCTGGCGTCGTATGCCCGCTATTGGCGCGAAGCGTTTCGGTTGCCCACGATGGATCATCGCGCGCTCGGTCGGCACCTCGCCGAACTGGTTGTGGGCGACGAGCATCTGGACGCGGCGCTGGCGGACGGCCGCGGTGCGGTTCTGGCGTTGCCGCACAGTGGGAACTGGGATATGGCCGGGGTGTGGTTGGTGCAGAGCTATGGCAGATTCACCACCGTCGCCGAGCGGCTCAAACCCGAGTCCCTCTATCGGCGGTTCATCGAGTACCGGGAGAGCCTGGGCTTTGAGGTGATTCCGCTGTCCGGCGGCGAGCAGCCACCCTTCGGGCTGCTCAGCGAACGGCTGCGGGACAACAAAGTTGTCTGCCTGATGGCCGAGCGAGACCTCACCCGCAGCGGAGTCCAGGTCGATTTCTTCGGTGAGCCGACCAGGATGCCGGCCGGCTCGGCCAAGCTGGCGATCAAAACCGGGGCGGCGCTGCTGCCGGTGCATTGCTGGTATGAGGGCGACGATTGCCGAATCGATATCCACCCGCCGTTGGATTGCTCCAGCGGTGACATCGGCGCCATCACCCAGACGCTGGCTGACCACTTTGCCCGCGGCATCGGCGCGCATCCCGCCGACTGGCACATGATGCAGCCGCAGTGGCTGGCAGACCTCTCGGATGAGCGCCGGGCCCGGTTGGCGGGCACCTGATGCGAATCGGCATGGTCTGTCCGTACTCGTTCGACGTCCCGGGCGGGGTGCAGTCGCACGTCTTGCAACTCGCCGAGGTGATGCGCTCCCGCGGACAGGAGGTCAGCGTGCTGGCGCCCGCTTCGCCGCACGTCGAGCTGCCCGACTACGTCGTCTCCGCAGGCCGGGCCGTCCCGATTCCCTACAACGGTTCGGTGGCCCGGCTGCAGTTCAGCCCGGCCGTACACGGCAAGGTGAGACGTTGGCTGACCGAAGGTGACTTCGACGTGCTGCACCTGCATGAGCCGAATGCGCCGAGCCTGTCGATGTGGGCGCTGCGCATTGCCGAAGGGCCGATCGTGGCGACCTTTCACACGTCGACCACCAAATCGCTGACGCTGACGGTCTTTCAGGGCGTGCTCCGGCCCTGGCACGAGAAGATTGTCGGCCGCATCGCGGTGTCCGATTTGGCCAGGCGTTGGCAGATGGAAGCGCTGGGATCGGATGCGGTTGAGATTCCCAACGGTGTCGACGTGGCCTCGTTCGCCTCGGCGCCGCTGCTCGACGGGTATCCGCGCCCCGGCAAGACGGTGCTGTTTCTGGGCCGCTACGACGAACCCCGCAAAGGCATGGCCGTGCTGCTCGACGCGCTGCCCGGCCTCGTCGAGCACTTCCCCGGTGTGCAAGTGCTGATCGTGGGCCGCGGTGACGAAGACGAACTGCGCAGCAAGGCCGGTGGATTGGCGGGTCACCTGCGTTTCCTGGGCCAGGTGGACGACGCGGCCAAGGCGTCGGCGTTGCGCAGCGCGGACGTCTACTGCGCGCCGAACACCGGCGGGGAGAGTTTCGGCATTGTGCTCGTCGAGGCGATGGCCGCCGGGACTCCGGTGGTGGCCAGCGACCTGCACGCTTTTCGGCGGGTGTTGCGTGACGGCGACGCGGGCCGGCTGGTTCCGGTCGAAGACGGCGCTGCGCTGGCCGCCGGTCTGGTCGCGGTGTTGGAGGACGACCGGTTGGCCAAACGCTATGTCGCGGCCGGCGCCGATGCGGTGCGCCGCTACGACTGGTCGGTGGTGGCCAACCAGATCATGCAGGTCTACGAGACGGTCGCCGGAGCCGGCGCCAAGGTCCAGGTGGCGAGCTGATGACGATCGTGCTGGTCATCGCGGTGGCCGTGCTGGTGGTGCTGGTACTGATCGCGTTCGGTGCCTGGGCGTATCAGACGGCCAATCGGCTGGACCGGCTGCATGTGCGCTACGACTTGTCCTGGCAGGCCCTCGACGGTGCGCTGGCCCGGCGCGCGGTGGTGGCCCGTGCCGTCGCAACGAACTCGGGTGCCACGCGATTGGCGGCGCTGGCCGACGGGGCCGAGCGCGCACCGCGGCCGGACCGCGAGGCGTGCGAAAACCAGCTGTCGGCCGCGCTGGCGACGGTTGATCCAGCGTCGCTGCCCTCGGGGCTGATCGCCGAGTTGGCCGATGCCGAAGCGCGGGTGCTGCTGGCCCGCCGATTCCACAACGACGCCGTCCGGGACACCCTGGCGCTGCGTGAGCGAAGCCTGGTGCGGCTGCTGCGCCTGGGTGGAACAGCCGCGCTGCCAAGCTATTTCGAAATCGCCGAACGAGTGCAGCCGATGCGCTACGGCGATCACTCTGCAGCAGACCGGCGCACCTCGGCGCGAGTGGTGTTGCTCGACGAAACCGGTGCGGTGTTGCTGCTGTGCGGCTCGGACCCCGCAGCGCCCGTCAATACCGCACCAAGGTGGTGGTTCACCGTGGGCGGTCAGGTCGGCGACGGTGAGTCGTTGGCCGAGGCCGCCGCCCGTGAGCTGGCCGAAGAGACCGGTCTGCGCGCCGACCCCGCGGACATGATCGGCCCGATCTGGCGGCGTGATGCGGTGTTCGGCTTCAACGGCGCGGAGATCGACAGCGAGGAGTTCTTCTTCGTGTACCGAACCCGACGGTTCGAGCCGTCTGAGGCCGGGCGGACCGAGCTGGAGAGCCGCTACATCCACTGCCACCGCTGGTGTGACGCTGCCGACATCGCCGAAGTGGTGGCGGCCGGCGAGACGGTGTACCCGCTGCAGCTGTCCGAGCTGCTCGCCGAGGCGATCGCACTGGCCGGGGCTCCGGATCGGGCCAGCCAGCTGCAATCCATCCGCTGAATGTTGTCTGCGCCGATCTCACCGCGAGATTGCGCTGAGGGCTGTGATCGGGTGGGCGATCACGACCCTCGATGCAATCTCGACGGGCTTGCCACCAGGGCGGCCGGGAATACCGTTTGGTGCTGACCACTAGACTTGGTGGCTATGGATACCGGGTCGAACGGCAGCCCGCAGACCGGAACCGCGCGGGTCAAGCGCGGGATGGCCGAGATGCTCAAGGGCGGCGTCATCATGGACGTCGTCACGCCGGAGCAGGCCCGCATCGCCGAAGGCGCCGGCGCCGTCGCGGTGATGGCGCTGGAGCGGGTGCCGGCCGATATCCGCGCCCAGGGCGGCGTGTCGCGGATGAGCGACCCGGACATGATCGAGGGCATCATCGCGGCGGTCACCATTCCGGTGATGGCCAAGGCCCGCATCGGGCACTTCGTCGAGGCGCAGATCTTGCAGAGCCTGGGTGTGGACTACGTCGACGAATCCGAGGTGCTCACCCCTGCGGACTACACCCACCACATCGACAAGTGGAAGTTCACCGTGCCGTTCGTCTGCGGCGCGACGAATCTGGGGGAGGCGTTGCGGCGCATCAACGAAGGCGCGGCAATGATTCGCTCCAAAGGCGAAGCGGGCACCGGCGACGTCTCCAACGCGACCACGCATATGCGCGCCATCGGTGGCGAGATCCGTCGGTTGGGTTCGTTGTCTGACGACGAGTTGTACGTCGCGGCAAAGGAACTCGCGGCGCCCTACGATTTGGTGGTGGAAGTGGCGCGAGCGGGCAAGCTGCCGGTCACGTTGTTCACCGCCGGTGGCATCGCCACCCCGGCCGACGCCGCGATGATGATGCAATTGGGCGCCGAGGGCGTCTTCGTGGGCTCGGGCATCTTCAAGTCCGGTGACCCGGCCCAGCGGGCCGCGGCGATCGTCAAAGCCACCACCTTCTTCGACGATCCCGATGTGCTGGCCCGGGTGTCGCGCGGGCTCGGTGAGCCGATGGTCGGCATCAATGTGGAGGAGATCGCCACGCCGCATCGCCTGGCCGAACGCGGCTGGTAAGAACAATTCGTGTCGATCGAAAAGATTCTTGATCTCGAGCAACTCGAGGTCAACATCTACCGCGGTAGCGTGTTCAGCCCGGAGTCGGGTTTCTTTCAGCGCACCTTCGGCGGCCATGTGGCGGGCCAGTCGCTGGTGTCGGCGGTGCGTACCGTCAAACCGGAATTTCTGGTGCACTCACTGCACGGGTATTTCATTCGGCCCGGAGATGCCAAGGCGCCGACCGTTTTTATAGTCGAGCGAGTGCGCGACGGCGGATCGTTTTGCACCCGGCGGGTCAACGCCATTCAGCACGGCGAAACCATCTTCTCCATGTCGGCGTCTTTCCAGACCGACCAGGACGGCATCCACCATCAGGATGCGATGCCGTCGGCGCCGCCACCGGACGATCTGCCGGGACTGAAGTCGATGAAGGTGTTCGACGACGCCGGATTTAGCCAGTTCCAGGAGTGGGACATCCGGATTGTGCCGCGCGACCAACTCGAGCTACTGCCGGGCAAGGCTTCCCAGCAGCAGGTCTGGTTCCGGCACCGCGATCCGCTGCCCGACGATCCGGTCCTGCACATCTGCGCGCTGGCCTACATGAGCGATCTCACCCTGCTGGGCTCGGCGCAGGTGACCCACCTCGAGGAGCGGTCGCATCTGCAGGTGGCGTCGCTGGATCACGCGATGTGGTTCATGCGGGTGTTCCGCGCCGACGAGTGGCTGCTCTACGACCAGTCCTCGCCGTCGGCGTGCGGCGGGCGCGCGCTGTGCCAGGGCAAGATCTTCAACCAGTACGGCGAGATGGTCGCCGCGGTCGTGCAGGAGGGGCTGACCCGCTTCGCGCGCGGATACCGGCCGGCTGCACAGTGAGCGCTATCCGCGTCGGCGTGCTGGCGCTGCAAGGCGATACCCGCGAACACCTGGCGGCGTTGCGGGATTGCGGAGCCTCAGCGGTGACCGTGCGGCGTTCTGGCGAGTTGGACGCCGTCGACGCGCTGGTCATTCCCGGTGGCGAGTCCACCACGATGAGTCATCTGCTGTGCGATCTCGACCTGCTGGAGCCGTTGCGTAAGCGGCTCGCCGACGGGATGCCCGCCTATGGGGCGTGCGCGGGGATGATCCTGCTGGCCAGTGAGATTCTGGACGCCGGCGCGGACGGCCGCGAGGC
>DATJOR010000279.1:0-10513 GCA_035506875.1 Mycobacterium sp. | reverse complement strand
CGATAGCGGCGGCTGATGGGTATCGATCTGCACCGGGCTGCTTTGGCTGGTGGTCACAGCATCGAGTAGAACAGGTTCTAAGAATGGATTCAAGATACGGTCCGGACCTGCACGAAAGGCGGCTCTCATGAAGCTCGGACTCCAGCTCGGATATTGGGGCGCTCAGCCGCCTGAGAACCACGCTGACCTCGTGAGTGCGGCCGAGGACGCCGGTTTCGATGCGGTGTTCACCGCCGAAGCGTGGGGATCGGACGCCTACACGCCGCTGGCCTGGTGGGGTTCGTCGACGCGGCGGCTGCGGCTGGGCACCTCGGTGGTGCAGCTGTCCGCGCGCACCCCGACCGCGTGCGCGATGGCAGCGCTGACGCTGGATCACCTGTCCGGTGGCCGGCACATTCTCGGTCTCGGGGTGTCGGGCCCGCAGGTGGTGGAGGGTTGGTACGGCCAGTCGTTCCCCAAGCCATTGGCCCGCACCCGCGAATACATCGACATCATCCGGCAGGTCTGGGCCCGCGAGCAGCCGGTGACCAGCGATGGCCCGCACTATCCGCTGCCTTTGAAGGGCGGACCCGGAGAGCGCGCAACGGGTCTGGGCAAGCCGCTCAAGCCCATCACCCATCCGCTGCGCGCCGACATCCCGATCATGTTGGGGGCCGAGGGGCCCAAGAACGTCGCGTTGGCCGCCGAGATCTGCGACGGCTGGCTGCCGATCTTCTACACCCCGCGCATGGCCGACACCTACAACGAGTGGTTGGACGAGGGGTTCGCCCGGCCGGGCGCGCGCCGCAGCCGCGACGACTTCGAGATCTGCGCGACCGCCAACATCGTCATCACCGATGACCGCAGCGCCGCGTTCGCGGCCATGAAGCCCTACATCGCGCTGTACATGGGGGGGATGGGTGCGGAGGACACCAACTTCCACGCCGACGTGTACCGCCGGATGGGCTACGCCGAGGTGGTCGACGACGTGACGAAGCTCTTCCGCAGTGGACACAAGGACGGCAAAGAACGAGCCGCCGAGATCATCCCGGACGAGGTCATCGACGACGCCGCGATCGTCGGCGACGTGGACTACGTGCGTAAGCAGATCAAGGCCTGGGAGGCCGCGGGCGTCACGATGATGGTGGTATCCGGTCGCAGTACAGAGCAGGTCCGCGAGCTCGCGTCGTTGATCTGAGCCGGTCCTTGCGGCGGGTTAGAACACGTTCTAGATTGGCCGGATGACAGCATCGCAGCACACGATCGCGGGCACGGTACTCACGATGCCGGTGAGGATTCGCCAGGCAAATCAGCACATGGCGATGTTCTCGGTCGATGCCGACGCCGCGCAGCGCCTGATCGACTACAGCGGTCTGCAGGTGTGCCGGTACCTGCCCAGGCGCGCTGTCGTCGTCCTGATGTTGATGCACTACATCGATGGCGACCTGGGTCAGTACTACGAATACGGCACCAGCGTGATGGTCAACCCGCCCGGATCGAACGCGACCGGGCCGCGCGCGCTGCAGTCAGCCGGTGCGTTCATCCACCACCTGCCGGTCGATCAGGAATTCACGTTGGAAGCCGGAACCAAAATCTGGGGCTATCCGAAAGTGATGGCGGACTTCACCATTCGGGAGGGCCGTCGGTTCGGTTTCGACTGCAGCATCGACGGGCAGTCGGTGATCGGTATGGAGTTTGGCCGCGGCCTGCCATTTCGAATGAGCCCGCGTCACCAATCGCAGCTCTCCTACTCGCACCGCGACGGCATCACGCGCGAGACACCCTTTGAATTCACACTGGACGGCGTCCATACTCGATTTGGGGGAATGCGCGTCCGGTTGGGTGACCACCCCTACGCGAAAGAGTTAGCGTCGCTGGGCCTTCCGAAGCGCGCACTAATGTCCAGCTCTGCAAACCAGGTACAAATGACGTTCGGCGACGCTCAGGAGATCTCGTGACTTCGACCATCCCGGAAACGATCCTGAACATCGATCTGACGGACGGCTTGTTTTACGCCGACCGCCAGACCTCCCGCGAGGCGTATCGCTGGATGCGGGCCAACCAACCGGTGTTCCGGGATCGCAACGGCCTGGCTGGCGCGACGACGTATCAGGCGATCATCGATGCCGAACGCAATCCGGAGCTGTTCTCCAGCGCCGGCGGCATTCGTCCCGACCAGCCGGGAATGCCGTACATGATCGACATGGACGACCCCGCACACCTGTTGCGGCGCAAGCTCGTCAACTCCGGCTTCACGCGCAAACGCGTGAAGGAGAAGGAGCCGTCGATCGCACAGCTCTGCGACAGCCTGATCGACGCGGTGTGCGAGCGCGGTGAGTGCGATTTCGTCCGCGATATCGCCGCGCCACTGCCGATGGCGGTGATCGGCGACATGCTGGGCGTGCTGCCGGAGGATCGCGCCATGCTGCTGAAGTGGTCGGACGACCTGGTGACCGGGCTGAGCTCGCACATCGACCCGACCTCGGCGGAGTTTCAGGCGGTGATGGAGGCGTTCGCCGCCTACACCGAATTCACCATGGACCTGATCACCAAGCGCCGCGCCAACCCGAAGGACGACTTGTTCTCCATCCTGGTGAACGCCGAGGTCGAAGGGCAACGGATGTCCGACGACGAGATCGTCCTCGAGACGCTGCTGATCCTCATCGGCGGCGACGAGACCACCCGCCACACCCTGTCGGGCGGCACCGAGCAGCTGGTGCGGCATCGCGACCAGTGGGACGCTCTCGTCGGGGACCCGTCGTTGTTGCCAGGTGCGATCGAAGAGATGCTGCGCTGGACGTCACCCATAAAGAACATGTGCCGGACCTTGACGGCCGACACCGAATTCCACGGCACCCAGCTTCGCGCGGGCGAGAAGATGCTGTTGCTGTTCGAGTCGGCGAACTTCGACGAGTCGGTATTCGACGACCCCGACCGTTTCGACATCCGGCGAGACCCCAACAATCAGTTGGCTTTCGGCTTCGGCACTCATTTCTGCCTGGGCAATCAGCTTGCCCGCCTGGAGCTGAGTCTGATGACCAGTCGCGTGCTGCAGCGGCTGCCTGACCTAAGGTTGGCGACCGAAAAGGATGTATTGCCCTTGCGTCCAGCCAACTTCGTCAGCGGCCTGGAGGAAATGCCAATGGTCTTCACGCCCAGTAGCCCCGTGCTGAGCTGATTTCTCGAAGCCGAGTGGCCAGTTATTGCACGCTTTTCGCGCCGATTGCGTGCGATAACTGGCCTTTCGACGCAATATCGCGCGCGTCAGGCTCCCTTGAACTGTGGAGTGCGCTTTTCCTTGAAGGCCAGCGGGCCTTCCTTCGCATCGTCGGACAGGAACACCTCGATGCCGAGCTTGGTGTCGATCTTGAACGCCTCGTTCTCGTGCAGGCCCTCGGTTTCCCGAATCGCACGCAGGATCGCCTGTACGGCCAGCGGCCCGTTGTTGTTGATCACCTCGGCGATCTCGAGCGCCTTGGTCAGCGCTTCGCCGTCGGGAACTAGGTAGCCGATCAAGCCGATCTCCTTGGCTTCCGCGGCGGTGATGTGCCGACCGGTCAGCAGCAGGTCGCACGCCACCGTGTAGGGGATCTGCCGCACCAGGCGCACCGCCGAGCCGCCCATCGGATACAGGCTCCACTTGGCCTCCGAGATGCCGAACTTGGCGCTTTCGCCGGCGATGCGGATGTCGGTGCCCTGCAGGATCTCGGTGCCGCCGGCGATGGCCGGGCCCTCGACCGCGGCGATCAACGGCTTGGTGAGGCGACGGCCTTTGAGCAGAGCGTCGATGCGCGACGGGTCGTAGCTGCCGTCTTTGAACGAGTCGCCTGGCGGACGAGCGGTCGCGGCCTTGAGGTCCATGCCCGCGCAGAAGTAGCCGCCGGCTCCGGTCAGAATGCAGCACCGGATGTCGGGATCGTTATCCACCTGGTCCCACGCCTCGACCATGATCGAGAGCATCTCGGTGCTCAGGGCATTGCGGGCTTCGGGGCGGTTCAGTGTCAGGATCAGGGTGTGTCCGCGCTGCTCAATGATGGCATCTGCCTTTTGGGGGGCCATACTGTCGGACTCGCTCACGGGTGATCGCCTTCCTGCGCCTCGGCCTGAAACTTGTCAGGAAATGTAACACGTTCTAATTTAGGGTCCGTGGCCCTGAATATTGCCGACTTGGCGGAGCACGCCATCGACGCCGTCCCTGACCGTGTCGCCTTGATCTGCGGCGACGACCAGCTGACCTATGCCCAACTCGAGGAGAAGGCCAATCGCCTGGCGCACTACCTCCTTGATCAGGGCGTCAAGAAGGACGACAAGGTCGGGCTCTACTGCCGTAATCGCAACGAGATCGTCATCGCGATGCTCGGCATCGTCAAGGCCGGAGCCATCCTGGTCAACGTCAATTACCGCTACGTCGAAGGCGAGCTTCGCTACCTGTTCGACAACTCCGACATGGTTGCGGTCGTCCACGAGCGTCAGTACGCCGACCGGGTCGCCAACGTGCTGCCCGACACCCCCAACGTCAAGACCGTTCTCGTCGTCGAGGACGGCAGCGATGCCGACTACCAGCGCTACGGTGGCGTCGAGTTCTACTCTGCGATCGCGGCCGGTTCACCCGAGCGGGATTTCGGTGAGCGCAGCGCCGACGACATCTATCTGCTGTACACCGGCGGCACCACCGGCTTCCCGAAAGGCGTGATGTGGCGCCACGAGGACATCTACCGGGTGCTGTTCGGCGGAACTGACTTCGCCACAGGCGAATTCGTGAAAGACGAGCACGACCTGGCCAAGGCGGCGGCGGAGAATCCGCCGATGATCCGCTATCCGATCCCGCCGATGATCCACGGCGCGACGCAGTCGGCCACCTGGATGTCGATCTTCTCCGGCCAAACCACCGTGCTCGCACCGGAATTCAACGCCGACGAGGTGTGGCGCACGATTCACGACCACAAGGTGAACCTGCTGTTCTTCACCGGCGATGCGATGGCCCGGCCGTTGCTGGACGCCTTATTGGCACACCAGGACAAGGGCAACGAATACGACCTGTCGTCGCTGTTCCTGCTCGCCAGCACCGCGGCGCTGTTCTCGCCGAGCATCAAGGAAAGACTGCTCGAGCTACTGCCCAACCGGGTGATCACCGACTCGATCGGCTCGTCGGAAACCGGCTTCGGCGGCACCAGCATCGTCGCCAAGGACGCGCCGCACAGCGGCGGCCCGCGCGTGACGATCGACCACCGCACCGTCGTGCTCGACGAGGACGGCAACGAGGTCAAGCCCGGCTCCGGCGTACGCGGTCTGATCGCCAAGAAGGGCAACATCCCGGTCGGTTACTACAAAGACGAGAAGAAGACCGCCGAGACGTTCCAGACCATCAACGGCGTGCGCTACGCCATTCCGGGCGACTACGCACAGGTCGAGGAAGACGGCACCGTCACCATGCTGGGCCGCGGCTCGGTCTCGATCAACAGCGGCGGCGAGAAGATCTATCCCGAGGAGGTCGAGGCCGCCCTCAAGGGCCACCCCGACGTCTTCGACGCTTTGGTGGTCGGCGTGCCCGATGCCCGCTACGGGCAGCATGTGGCGGCGGTCGTGCAGCCCCGCCCGGGGTCTCGGCCGACGCTGTCGGAGCTGGACAGTTTCGTCCGCGCCGAGATCGCGGGATACAAAGTGCCACGCAGCCTTTGGCTGGTCGACGAAGTCAAGCGTTCGCCGGCCGGGAAACCCGACTACCGCTGGGCCAAGGAGCAGACCGAGGCGCGCCCGGCCGACGACGTGCATGCCGCGCACGCGACTGCGTGACCGATTTCGTCAAACGTAATCCGGCCGCACCGACTGGTTTCTTCGGTTGGGAAGCCGCAGGGCTGCAATGGCTTGCCGATGTCGAGGGCGGTGTGCCCTGCGCTCAGGTGGTTTCGTTCGACGCGACGAGTCTTACTCTGCGGCGGCTTGATTCGGCGACTCCGGGCCCCGAAGCGGCGTTCGAGTTCGGCAGCCGATTGGCCGTCACGCACGACGCGGGAGCAGCGGGGTTCGGCGCCGGGCCCGACGGGTACAGCGGACCCGGGTTCTTCGGGCCTTTGTCGCAGCCATTGCCGATGTCGCTGCGGACGCACCGACGCTGGGGTGAGTTTTACGCCGACGAGCGGCTGACCCCGATGGCCGAGCTGGCCGGCGCGCGCCTGGATGCTGCGACTCGCGCCGCGGTCGACTCCGTCGCGTCCCGCTGTCGAGCTGGCGACTTCGACGACGACGACCCGCCAGCCCGGCTGCACGGCGACCTGTGGAGCGGCAACCTGATGTGGACGCGAAATGGGGTCGTGCTGATCGATCCCGCTGCGCATGGTGGTCACCGCGAGACTGACCTGGCGATGCTCGAACTGTTCGGCTGCCCCCACTACAACGCGGTCCTCACCGGCTATCAGCGGGTGCGATCGCTGAGAGCGGGCTGGCGCAAACGCATCGGGCTGCATCAGCTCTTTCCGCTGCTGGCCCATGTCGTGCTGTTCGGCGGCGGGTATGCGCATCAGGTGCATCTGGCCGCGTCTACAGTCGAAGCGTGAACGGCGCCCAGGCTCTGATCAATACATTGGTCGACGGCGGCGTCGACGTGTGCTTTGCCAACCCCGGTACGTCCGAGATGCACTTCGTCGCGGCGCTGGACACCGTCCCACGAATGCGCGGAGTGCTGACGTTGTTCGAGGGCGTCGCGACCGGCGCGGCGGACGGCTATGCCCGGATCGCCGACCGGCCCGCCGCGGTGCTGCTGCACCTCGGCCCCGGGCTGGGCAACGGATTGGCGAACCTGCACAACGCCCGCCGCGCCAAGGTACCGGTAATGGTGGTCGTCGGTGACCACGCCACCTATCACAAGAAGTACGACGCCCCTCTGGAATCCGATATCGAGGCGCTGGCCGGCAGCGTGTCGGGCTGGCTGCGCCGATCCGACGGTGATGTCGCGGCGGACGCGGTCGAGGCCATCGCCGCCAGCCAACGGGGCGGACAGGTCGCCACATTGATTCTGCCCGCGGACATTTCGTGGACCGACGGTGCGCGGACGGGCCAGGCTGGCCCGGCCCAGCCGGCGCCGACCGTCGACATGGACGCCGTACAGCTCGCCGCGAAAGTACTGCAGTCCGGCGAGCCCGCGGCGATCCTCGTCGGCGGCGATGCCACTCGCAGCGCGGGGTTGACAGCGGCGGCCCGGGTCGCTGCCGCCACCGGCGCCCGCTGGTATTGCGAGGTTTTTCCCACGCGACTGGAACGCGGCGCCGGTGTCCCGGCCGTCGAACGGATCGCCTACTTCGCCGAGGCGGTCGCAGCTCAACTCGACGGCGCCAAACATCTGATCTTGGCCGGGGCCGCGTCCCCGGTGTCGTTCTTCGCCTACCCCGGCAAGCCGAGCGATCTGGTGCCGGAGGGCTGCCACGTTCATGTGCTCGCCGAACACGCCGGAGCTGCAGCGGCTTTGGCAGCGTTGGCCGACGAGGTGGCGCCCGGTACGACTGCTGCGGTCGCCGCGCCGTCGCGCCCGCCATTGCCGACCGGTGCGTTGACCACCGCGGCGGTGGCGGACGCGGTCGGTGCGCTCATGCCGGAGCGGGCGATTGTCGTCGACGAGTCCAACACCTCCGGTGTGCCGCTGGCCGCGGCGACGGCCGGTGCGCCCGCGCATGATTGGCTGACGCTCACCGGCGGTGCCATCGGCTTCGGCATCCCGTCCGCTGTCGGCGCTGCGGTCGCGGCGCCGGACCGGCCTGTGCTGTGTCTGGAATCCGATGGTTCGGCGATGTATACGATTTCGGGGCTGTGGACCCAGGCGCGGGAGAATCTCGACGTCACCACGGTGATCTACGACAACGGTGCCTACGACATTCTGCGGATCGAGCTACAGCGGGTCGGAGCCGGTTCAGCCCCCGGTCCAAAGGCGCTTGACCTCCTCGATTTGTCGCGCCCAACAATGGATTTCGTCAAGATAGCCGAGGGCATGGGGGTTCCGGCACGCCGCGTCACCACCGCCGAGGACTTCGTCGACGCCTTGCGCACGGCCTTCGCCGAACCCGGACCGCACCTGGTCGACGCCGTGGTGCCGTCAATACTGGGGTAGGGCTGCGTCGAGAAACCAGTCGGTCAGGTCACTGAGCACATCGATTCCGGTTTCGAACTCGCCGTCATGGCTGTCGGCCGCCAAGGCTACTCCGATGTGCCCGGCCTCGATCGGTACGATCGCGAACTGCCTGACCAGGTAGTCGCCGGCGCGCCCAGGGCCCCAACCGCCTTTCGCGGCAAAGCCTTTGGCGGCCAGTCCCCAGCGGTGATCGGGACAGAGGTTGTGCATCAGATCGACGACGGGAGACGCGTCGGGAATGAGCGGCAGCCGCGCGGCGAACTGTGCTTGCCGCACCAGCGACCATTGCGTTTGACCGAACGGCGTGTACTCGGCGCGCAGCCGTCGTGACTCGACGGTGGTGGTCGCGTCGCCCGCATCGCGGATGACGGTTTGCACCCGCCGTGCCGCCTCGATCGGATCTCCGAGCCCGGCCCACAGGTCTTCCGCGGCGGCGTTATCGGACTGGGCAATCGTCCGGTCGACGAGCTCGCGGCTACCCGCACCTGCGCGCAATGCCGCAATTACCAACGGCACTTTGATCGTCGACCACGCGACGCCGGTCGACCAGGCGCCTAACGACGCCAGACGCGTCCCGTCGACCGCAGCGATCGCAATGCCGATCGTCGCCGGGACAGATCGCGACAGTTCGGCAAAGCTGGTTTCAAGCACGCGATTCACGGCTCTAACGGCGGATCGGCCATACCGGATCGGCGCAGTCGAGGCCCTCGGCCGACAGTTGTCGCTTGACCACTTTGAAGGTCGCGGTGCGCGGCAGGTTCGTGCCGATGCGAACGTATGACGGCCACTGCTTCGGGCCGAGGTCGGACTGCTCGGCCAGGAACGCGCGGAATTTGTCCGCGTCGAATTCGGCGCCGGGCGCCATCACCAGCGCGGCCATCACCTGGTCGCCGACGGCCGGATCCGGCACCGCATACACCGCCACTTCGGTGACGTCCGGATGGCGCAGCAGCACGCGCTCGATGGGCGCCGTCCCGAGATTTTCCCCGTCGACGCGCAGCCAGTCACCGAGCCGGCCGGCGAAGTACGCGTAGCCGGCCTCGTCGCGGTAGGCCAGATCGCCGCTGTGATAGACGCCGCCTTGCATGCGTTGCGCATTGGCCTCTTCGTCGTTGTAGTAGCCCTCGAAACGGCCTGGGCCGCCGGCATTCACCAGCTCGCCGATCACACCGGCCGGGCACGGCCGACCGGTGTCGACGTCGATGATCTCGATGCCGTCGGGCAGCAGACCCAGTGCGCCTGCCGGGGTGTCGGGTGTGCGGCTGATCGCCACCCCGCCCTCCGTCGATCCGAAGCCGTCGATGACGATGCAGTCGAACCTCTCCGCGAAACGCTCGATGTCTCCGGGTGCTCCCTCATTGCCGTAGACCGCGCGCAGCGGATTGTCGGCGTCGTCGGGCCGCTCGGGTTGGGCGAGCACGTAGGACAGCGGTTTGCCGACGTAGTTGGCGTAGGTGGCGCCATAGCGGCGGATGTCCGGCAGAAATCCGGACGCAGAGAACTTGCGCCGCAACACCATCGAGCCGCGGCAGGCCAGCGATACCGCCCAGCCCACCAGCACCGCGTTGGAGTGAAACAACGGCATTGACGCATAGCAGACATCGGCGGGGCCCAGGCTGAAGCGGTCGGTCATCGTCACGCCGGCGATTCCCACCTTGCCGTGGCTGCACATCACCGCTTTGGGATCCCCGCTGGTGCCCGACGTGAAGATCAGCATGAACAGATCGTCAGGCCTGGCGTTCTGGAAGCGCATCTCGGCATCGCGGTGCGCGGTCACCTCATCGGTCCATTCGGCGGAGTCGACGTCGATGTGGTCGATGTCGCCCAGGGTCGCGGCAGAATTCGAATCGGCCAGCACCAGTTGACAATCGGCGTGTGCGATGTCTCGGGCCAGTGCGGTACCGCGGCGGACCGGGTTGAGGCCGACCGGCACGATTCCCGACATTCCCGCGGCGACCAACACCGCGGAGAAGAACGGCGTGTTCTCCAGCAGCACCCCGACGTGTGGCGGCCGGGTCGGGTCGAGCCGCGCACGCAGGGTCGCCGCTACTGCGGCGCCGTGCCGCAGATGATCACGCCAATTGACGAACGAATCCTCGAAGTAGACGCCCCGATCCTCGACATCGACGAGCGGCCGGAGAAAGTCGACGACAGTCGGAAGCGCTGTAGTCACAGCTAGGCGGGAGTGTCCGCCAGTTCGCGACCGATGCGCAGCAGCGCTGCGGTAGCCCCGCCCAGCGTGAACTCGGTCTGCTTGGCGGCCAGGAAGTAGCGATGCACCGGATGGTCGGTGTCGATGCCGACGCCACCGTGGATGTGAACGATGGTGTGGGCCACGCGATGTCCGGCATCGGCGGCCCAGAAGGCTGCGGTGGCGACCTCGGTGTCAGCCGGCAGGTCCTCGCTCAGTCGCCA
>DATJOR010000278.1:0-3962 GCA_035506875.1 Mycobacterium sp. | reverse complement strand
GCTGCTCACCGTCGTCATCCCGAGGTTCGAGGAACTGCGCAAAGAGGGCCAGTCGGGCCAGGTCAAGATGACCCAGTACACCCGTTATCTGGCGATCGCGCTGGCCATCCTGCAGGCCACCAGCATCGTGGCGCTGGCCGCGAATGGCGGGCTGCTGCAGGGCTGCACCCTGGACATCATCGCCAACCAGAGCATCTTCTCCCTTGTCGTGATCGTGATCGTGATGACGGCGGGCGCGGCGCTGGTGATGTGGATGGGCGAGATGATCACCGAGCGCGGCATCGGCAACGGCATGTCGTTGCTGATTTTCGCCGGCATCGCCGCCCGCATCCCGGGTGAGGGCAAGAGCATCCTGGACAGCCGCGGCGGTGTGACGTTCGCGCTGGTCTGCGTGGCAGCGCTGATCATCGTCATCGGCGTGGTCTTCGTCGAGCAGGGCCAGCGCCGCATCCCGGTGCAGTACGCCAAGCGCATGGTTGGCCGCCGCATGTATGGCGGCACCTCGACGTATCTGCCACTGAAGGTCAATCAGGCCGGTGTTATCCCGGTTATTTTCGCCTCCTCGCTGATCTACATTCCGCGTCTGATCACCCAGTTGATCCGCAGCGGCACCGGTGGCGTCGGCAACAGCTGGTGGGACAAATTCGTCGCGAATTACCTGTCCAACCCCGGGAGCCCGGTTTACATCGGCGTCTATTTCGCGCTGATCATCTTCTTCACGTATTTCTACGTCTCGGTCACGTTCAACCCCGACGAACGTGCCGACGAGATGAAGAAGTTCGGCGGGTTCATCCCCGGCATCCGGCCCGGAAAGCCGACCGCCGACTACCTGCGTTATGTGCTCAGCAGGATCACGCTGCCGGGCTCGATCTACCTCGGTGTCATCGCGGTGCTGCCCAATCTGTTCCTGCAGATCGGCAACACGGGGACGGTGCAGAACCTGCCATTCGGCGGCACCGCGGTGCTGATCGCGATCGGTGTCGGGTTGGATACGGTGAAGCAGATCGAGAGTCAACTCATGCAGCGCAACTACGAAGGGTTCCTCAAGTGAGAGTTGTGTTGCTTGGTCCCCCCGGAGCGGGTAAGGGTACGCAGGCCGAGAAGCTGGCTGAGAAACTCCAAATTCCACACCTGTCCACCGGCGAGCTGTTCCGACACAACATCAGCACCGGCACCAAGCTCGGTCTGGAAGCCAAGCGCTACCTGGACGCCGGCGATCTGGTGCCGTCCGAGCTGACCAACGAACTGGTCGACGACCGGCTGACCGAGCCGGACACCGACGAAGGTTTCATCCTGGACGGTTATCCACGCTCGGTCGAGCAGGCTCAAGCGCTGCACGACATGCTCGAGCGCCGCGGAACCCAACTCGACGCGGTGCTGGAGTTTCGGGTGCCCGAAGACGTCTTGTTCGAGCGGCTCAAAGCGCGTGGCCGCGCCGACGACACCGACGAAGTCATCCACAACCGGATGAACGTCTACCGCGACGAAACCGCACCGCTGATCGACTACTACAGCAGCGACCTGAAAACCGTAGACGCGGTCGGCAGCGTCGACGAGGTGTTCGCCCGCGCGTTACGCGCCCTGGGAAAGTAGCCGTGATCGCCCTGGGCGGGCTGCGCAGTCGCAAGGTCGTGCCGCAACGCAGCGCCGGCGAACTCGACGCGATGGCGGCCGCGGGCGCCGTGGTCGCCGCCGCGCTGGCGGCGGTGCGCTCAGCCGCAGTTCCCGGTGTGTCGACCCACCACCTCGACGAGATCGCCGAATCGGTGATCCGCGACGCGGGCGCGACGCCGTCCTTCCTCGGATACCACGGCTACCCGGCGTCCATCTGCGCATCGGTGAACGACCACGTCGTGCACGGCATCCCGGCTGCCGGCGAGATACTGGCCCCCGGTGATCTGGTGTCCGTCGACTGTGGCGCAATCCTGGACGGCTGGCACGGTGACGCCGCGATCACCTTCGGTGTCGGGCCGATCATCGCGTGCGACGAAATGCTGTCGCAGGCGACCAAAGAGTCGATGGAGGCGGGGATCGCGGCCATGGTTCCCGGCAACCGGTTGACCGACGTGTCGCACGCCATCGAAACCGCCACGCACGCGGCCGAGGCCCGCTACGGGCGGGCGTTCGGCATCGTCGAGGGCTACGGCGGCCACGGCATCGGCAGACAGATGCACATGGATCCATTTCTGCCCAACGAGGGGTCTCCCGGACGCGGTCCGCTGCTGGCCCACGGATCGGTGCTGGCCATCGAGCCGATGCTTACGCTGGGCACCGGCAAGACCGTGGTGCGCGACGACCAGTGGACGGTCGCTACCGCCGACGGCTCGCGTGCCGCACACTGGGAGCACACCGTCGCGGCCACCGACGGCGGGCCACGCATTTTGACCCTCGGGTGAACCAAGCGGACACCTGAACCGTGTCATCACCGAGAGGCTGGTGATGGACATCCGGGACACCGGCGCTGATGTGGACGCCATTCAGCGGCTGTATGACCAACACGCCGCCGCTTTGTGGCGCTATGCGTGGCGGTTGACCGGTGATTCTGCCCACGCCGAGGACGTGGTGCAGGAGACCTTGCTACGAGCATGGCAACATCCGCACGTCCTCAACAACGGGCAGTCTCCACGCGGTTGGCTTTTCACCGTTGCCAGGAACATGGTCATCGACAACACGCGCAGCGCCAGGTTCCGCAACGAGGTGATGTCGTCGGACGGGTCAGGTCCGCCGGAACCGGCCGGCCCCGACGAGACGACTGGGACGTTGAACCGGGCGTTGATCGGCGACGCGATGGCGCAGTTGTCCGACGACCACCGTGCGGTGGTCGGCCGCTCGTACTACTTGGGCTGGACCACAGCGCAGATCGCTGCCGACCTCGGGATCGCGGAGGGCACGGTGAAGTCGCGGCTGCATTACGCGCTGCGAAGCCTACGCCAGGCACTGCTGGAGATGGGGGTGACACGATGACGGAATCCGACAGGCTCAACGGCGCGCGCGACTACTCGATGTGGGACGCGGCGTACGTGTTGGACTCGCTGTCGGATGCCGACCGGCGCGAATACGAGGCGCACCTGGAGGGCTGCACCTCGTGCCGCACCGCCGTCGCGGAGCTGACTGCCGTCTCGTCGCTGTTGTCGGTACTCCATTACGACGACGTCGTTGCTCCCAACGGTGCCAATGAATCGGCGGACGCGCCGCCGTGCCCGGACATGATGACGTCGCTGCTGGCGAAGGCGGACCAACGGGCGGCCAGTATCGCAGAGCGCGCCAAACAGCCTGCTCTGGTATCGGCGCCGGTGGTCGATGCTCAGACCGTCTTGCCGGTCTTCCGCACCGGCAACTACGCCCCGGTGCACGACGAACTGACCGCGTTCGATCTACCCGTGCAAGGCCGCATTCCGGCCGAATTGAACGGCTGGTATCTGCGCAACGGTCCCAACGCCCGCACGGGCGCGGCGCACTGGTGTGTCGGTGACGGAATGGTGCACGGGGTGCGGCTGGAAAACGGCCGCGCAGCGTGGTACCGCAACCGTTGGGTGCGTACCGAGAGCTTCGAAAATCCCATTGGGCTCTATAACGACGACGGCACCCGAAACCTGCACTCCAGCATCGCCAATACCCACGTCGTTCGGCACGCCGGGAAAACGCTTGCGCTGATGGAATTTTCGCTGCCCTATGAAATCAGCAATGACCTGGAAACGGTCGGCGTCTATGACTTCGCCGGCAAGTTGACGGATTCGATGACCGCGCATCCGAAGATCTGCCCGGTCACCGGCGAGATGCATTTCTTCGGTACCGGCAACATCTTTGAGCCGCATGTCGTTTATCACCGTGCGGACGCCGACGGCCGGTTGACGGTCAACCGTCCCGTCGACGTCCCCGCGCTGACGATGATGCACGACTTCGCGCTGACCGCCGAGCACGTCGTTTTCCTGGATTTGCCGCTGGTGTTCGACCTCCGCGTT
>DATJOR010000277.1:0-5639 GCA_035506875.1 Mycobacterium sp. | reverse complement strand
ACATCGACGAATGACGGGTATCAGGAGCACACCTTCGCCTGGGACACCACCTTGCGCATCCGCGCCGAACTCAACTCGCTGGGGGCACGAACGGCGATGTCGCGCGGCGACGACAGCACGGTGGGCCCGTGCGTCGACCAGCGCGCCGAGATGGCCAATGCAATGCACCCGAACGCGGTCGTCAGCATCCACGCCGACGGCGGTCCGCCGAACGGGCGGGGATTTCACGTGAACTACTCCGCGCCGCCCCTCAACCAGGTGCAGGCGGGACCGTCGGTGCAGTTCGCTCGGGTCATGCGCGACCAGATGCAGGCGTCGGGTATTCCGCCGGCCAACTACATCGGCCAGAACGGTCTGTATGGGCGTTCGGACCTGGCGGGTCTCAACCTGGCGCAGTATCCATCGGTCCTGGTCGAGTGCGGCAACATGAAGAACCCCGCTGACTCGGCGCTGATGGAGTCTCCCGAGGGTCGGCAGAAGTATGCCGACGCCGTGGTCAAGGGCATCGCCGCCTACCTGGGCAGCCAGGGTCAGGCCGGCTAGCCCTCCAGCTCCTTTTTCAGGTTCGCCAGCACCTCACCCTGGATTCTCTTCAGTCCCAGCGGCGCGAACGTCTTCTCGAAGAATCCCTTCACGCCGCCCGCTCCTGTCCACGTGGTCGTGACGGTGACGCTCGAACCCGGTCCGGCGGGAGCCACCGTCCAGTTGGTGATCATCGTTGAGTTGGCGTCCTTCTCGATGACCGCGTGGCCGGCGACGTCGACGTTGGCCCGGACATCACGGACGCGGGATTTCGTCGCCTGCAGCTTCCAGCTGGCGATGGTTCCCCGCCCCTGGCCACCTTCCAGCACCTGGTAGTCGCGGTAGTGCGAGGACAGGATTTTGGGGCGGATGTTCTGGTAGTCGCTGACGGCAGACAGCACTGTCGTGGGCTCAGCGTTGATCAAGATCGTGCTGGCTGCAGTGACGTGTCCCATTAGGCAAAACTCCTCTGGAGGGGGTGTGACGGCACCGCGCCCGGGTGCGCTGTCCCTGCACGGGCCGCTATCGGGGACTAGCGTATATGTGGTGCCTGTCCCTGCATCCGCACCGGCGGCTCATGCGGCGGGCGTCGAGCGGATGTTGGCGAGCTATCGTTCGATTCCCGCGACGGCGGCCGTCCGGCTAGCCAAGCCCACCTCCAATTTGTTCCGCGCTCGCGCGAAACGCGATTCACGCGGACTGGACACCTCGGGGCTGACCGACGTCATTTCGGTCGACCCCGAATCTCACACCGCCGATGTAGCCGGCATGTGCACATACGAAGACCTTTTGGCCGCGACCCTGCCCTACGGTCTATCGCCTCTGGTCGTGCCACAGCTCAAGACCATCACGCTGGGCGGGGCGGTCACCGGGTTGGGCATCGAGTCAGCCTCATTTCGCAACGGCCTGCCACACGAGTCGGTGTTGGAGATGGATATCCTCACCGGCACCGGCGAATTGCTCACGGCCTCACCCCAGCAGCACCCCGACCTCTATCGCACCTTTCCGAATTCCTATGGCACCCTGGGCTATTCGACCAGAATCCGGATAGAACTGGAGCCCATCAAGCCGTTCGTGGCGCTGCGGCATGTGCGATTCCACTCGCTGACCGAACTTGTGGCAGCGGTGGACCGCATCATCGAAACCGGTGGCTTCGACGGCGTGCCGGTCGACTACCTCGACGGGGTGGTCTTCGGCGCCGAGGAGAGCTACCTGTGCGTCGGTGTGCGTACCACCGCCCCCGGCACGGTCAGCGACTACACGGGGCAAAACATCTACTACCGGTCCATCCAGCATGACGCCGGCGTCAAAGAAGACCGACTGACGATGCATGACTACTTCTGGCGGTGGGACACCGATTGGTTCTGGTGCTCACGCTCTTTCGGCGCGCAGAACCCCCGGTTGCGCCGTTGGTGGCCCCGACGCTATCGGCGCAGCAGCATGTACTGGAAGTTGGTGGCACTCGACCAGCGATTCGGGATCGCCGACCGGATCGAGAAGCGCAATGGTCGCCCGCCCCGCGAACGGGTGGTCCAGGATATCGAAGTGCCGATCGAGCGCACAGCTGAATTCCTCCGGTGGTTCCTCGATCATGTGCCGATCACGCCGGTTTGGTTGTGCCCGTTGCGATTGCGCGACCAGCACGGCTGGCCACTGTATCCGATCCGACCCGGATCTACTTACGTCAATGTCGGCTTCTGGTCCTCGGTTCCAGTCGGTGCGACCGAGGGCGCGACAAATCGGTTGATCGAGGCGAAGGTCAGTTCGCTCGACGGCCACAAGTCGCTGTATTCCGATTCTTTTTACAGCCGTGATGAATTCGATGAGCTTTACGGCGGTGAAACGTACAAGACTGTCAAGAAGACCTACGACCCGGATTCGCGACTTCTCGACCTTTACGCAAAGGCGGTGCAACGACGATGACCACCATCAAAGAATCCGCTACCACCACGACAGGCAAGTTGAGCCTCGCCGACGTCTTGGCGATCGTCACCGGCGGCGCCAAACGATCATTGCGGTTCACCGCGTACGACGGGAGCAGTGCCGGACCGGAAAACGCCGTGCTCGGAATGGATCTGCTGACGCCTCGCGGCACCACCTATCTGGCTACCGCCCCCGGCGAACTCGGGCTGGCCCGTGCCTACGTCTCCGGCGACATCGAGGCGCGCGGCGTGCCGCCTGGCGACCCGTACGAGTTGCTCAAGCTGCTGGCCGACAAGGTGGAGTTCGGCAAGCCTTCGGCACGGCTGCTGGCCAGCATTATCCGCTCAGTCGGCATCGAACATCTGGTACCCGCACCGCCACCGGCGCAGGAGGCGCTGCCACGCTGGCGGCGGGTCGCCGAAGGCATGCGGCACAGCAAGGCTCGTGACGCCGACGCTATCCATCGCCACTACGACGTCTCCAACACCTTTTACGAGTGGGTCTTGGGTCCGTCGATGACGTACACCTGCGCGGTCTACCCCTATCCCGAAGCGACGCTGGAAGAGGCGCAGGACAACAAGTACCGGCTGATCTTCGAAAAGCTGCGACTGCAGCCGGGTGACCGGCTGCTCGACGTCGGCTGCGGTTGGGGCGGGATGGTCCGCTATGCGGCGCGCCGCGGAGTCCGGGCCATCGGGGCCACCCTGTCGGCCGAACAGGCCAGCTGGGCGCAACGTGCGATCGAAGCCGAAGGGCTGACGAGCCTGGCCGAGGTGCGCCACTCCGACTATCGCGACGTCCGCGAGAAGGGCTTCGACGCGGTCTCGTCAATCGGACTGACCGAGCACATCGGCGTCAAGAACTATCCGTCGTACTTCGCTTTCCTCGAGTCCAAGTTGCGCACCGGCGGCCTGCTGCTCAATCACTGCATCACCCGCAACAACAACAAAAAGAACTTCCGCGCCAGTAGTTTCACCGATCGTTACGTCTTTCCAGACGGGGAACTGACCGGTTCGGGACGGATCACGTCGGAGGTCGAAAACGCGGGTCTGGAGGTCCTTCATGCGGAGAACTTCCGGACGCACTACGCGATGACCTTGCGCGACTGGTGTCGCAACCTCGTCGCACATTGGGACGAGGCGGTCGACGAGGTCGGTCTGGCCACCGCGAAAATATGGGGCTTGTACATGGCCGCGTCTCGAGTGGCGTTTGAGCACAACAATATTCAGCTGCATCACGTGTTGGCAGCCAAGCTCGACCAGCGCGGCGCCGACTACCTGCCACTGCGCCCGTGGTGGCAGCCTTAAGCGCCCGCCGATCACGGTGTCGGCGCGCGTGACGCGCTGGTACGGACCAGCGAACAGCCGGGCGAAGACGGCTGCGCTGTTGAAATGGCGTCTCAGCCGTTGTCGATACGGCGCGCGCCCAGTTCGGTCTGCAGCAGCTCCAAGGCCGCCTCTTCGGGGTCGCGGCGTGGTGCGGACGGGTCATCGTGACTCGCCTCGGCCAGCATGCTTTCTTCTTCGGCCCGCTGAGCGGAATCGTCGTCGGCGGGTGCTTCGGGCGGCGCGGGCGGAGGCGGAACCATCCTGCGGGCGGGACGCTCGACGGGACGTGCCGGCGCCGGCGGTTCTTCGGTCGCCGCCGGGGTGGGCGTGCCGGCTTCACAACGCACCCGCCAGTCGACACCGAGCGCATCTTTGAGCGCCTCGGCGATGACATCGGCGTTGCGTTGTTCGCACAGCCGCTTGGCCAGCGGCGCCGACTCGTGGCTCAACACCAAGGTGTCGCCGTCCACGGCACGGACGGTGGCGCCGGCCAGCATCACCTCGGTGGTTCGACTGCGCTGACGTACCTTGTCCCGCACCGTTGGCCACAAGGTGCGCACCGCCGCGGCGCCGGGTTCACCCGGGCTCGCCGCGGGCGGGGTCGGCTCGGGCGCGGGCCGGCTGTGTTCGGGTTCCTGCTCGGGCTCAACTGCGGCCGGAGGCGGCGGCTTTGGGATGTCAGACGGTTCGGGAGGTGCGGCCGACGGCGGGTTGTCAGCGAGCGGAATGGACATGTCCAGCCTGGTCTCGATCCGCTCGAGTCGCTGCAGCAGAGCCGACTCGGTGTCACTGGCCGACGGCAACAACAGCCGCGCGCAGACCACTTCAAGAAGCAGCCGCGGCGCCGTCGCACCGCGCATCTCAGTTAGGCCGGCGTGCACGACTTCGGCGTAGCGGGTGAGCGTCGCCGTACCGATGCGGTCCGCTTGATCACGCATCCGGTCCAGCACATCTTCTGGCGCGTCGACCACGCCGCGCGCGGCGGCGTCGGGAACAGCTTGCAGCACAAGCAGATCGCGGAACCGCTCCAGTAGATCTGTGGCGAATCGGCGGGGGTCGTGGCCGGCGTCGATCACCGATTCGACCGCCCCGAACAACGCCGCGGCATCAGCGGCGGCGAGAGCGTCGACGGCCTCATCGATCAGCGCGACATCGGTGGCACCCAGCAGCCCCAGCGCCCGCTGGTAACTGATGCGGTCGCCATCGGGTCCGGCTTCCGAACCGGCCAGCAACTGATCGAGAACCGAAAGGGTGTCGCGCGGGGAGCCGCCGCCGGCCCGGATCACCAACGGGTAAACGGCTTCGTCGGCGACGACGCCCTCCTGCGCGCAGATCCGTTCGATCAGCGCCCGCATGGTGCGCGGCGGCAGCAGCCGGAACGGATAGTGATGGGTGCGCGACCGGATCGTCGGCAACACCTTCTCCGGCTCGGTGGTCGCGAAGATGAAGATCAGATGCTCGGGCGGCTCCTCGACGATTTTGAGCAGCGCGTTGAACCCCGCCGTGGTAACCATGTGCGCTTCGTCGACGATGAAGACCCGGTAGCGCGACTGCGCCGGCGCGTAGAACGCCCGGTCGCGCAGCTCACGGGTGTCGTCTACGCCGCCGTGGCTGGCCGCGTCGAGTTCGACGACGTCGATGCTGCCGGGGCCGTTGGGCGCCAGCGCGACGCAGGACTCGCAGATACCGCAGGGCGTAGCCGTCGGCCCCTGCGCACAGTTCAACGACCGGGCCAAGATGCGCGCCGACGATGTCTTACCGCAGCCGCGCGGACCGGAGAACAAGTAGGCGTGGTTGATTCGGCCCGCCGTTAACGCGGTGCACAGCGGCTCGGTGACGTGCTCCTGCCCCACCACTTCCGCGAAA
>DATJOR010000276.1:0-14898 GCA_035506875.1 Mycobacterium sp. | reverse complement strand
GGGCTGCGACGTCGCATTCATCCGCAACGTCACCGACATCGACGACAAGATCCTCAACAAGGCCGCCGCGGCGGGCCGGCCGTGGTGGGAATGGGCGGCCACCTACGAGCGGGCGTTCAGCGCCGCCTACGACGCCCTCGGGGTCTTGCCGCCGTCAGCGGAGCCGCGCGCCACCGGCCACATCACCCAGATGGTGGAGCTGATCGAGCGGCTGATCGAGTCGGGCAACGCCTATACCGGCTGCGGCGACGTCTACTTCGACGTGAAGAGCTACCCCGAATACGGCCAGCTGTCGGGGCACAAGATCGACGACGTCCACCAAGGCGAGGGCGTGGCCACCGGCAAACGCGATGAGCGCGACTTCACGCTATGGAAGGGTGCCAAACCCGGTGAGCCGTCATGGCCTACGCCCTGGGGACGCGGACGCCCGGGCTGGCACACCGAATGCGTCGCGATGGCACGCGAATATCTGGGCCCTGAATTTGATATCCATTGCGGTGGAATGGATTTGGTATTCCCGCACCACGAGAACGAGATCGCCCAAAGCCACGCCGCGGGCGACAAGTTCGCCCGGTACTGGCTGCACAACGGCTGGGTCACCATGGGTGGCGAGAAGATGAGCAAGTCGCTCGGCAACGTGTTGGCGATCCCGGCCATGCTGCAGCGGGTCCGGCCCGCCGAGCTGCGCTACTACCTGGGCAGCGCACACTACCGCTCGATGCTGGAATTCTCCGAGACCGCGCTGCAGGACGCGGTCAACGCCTATATCGGGATCGAGGATTTCCTGCACCGGGTGCGCACCAGGGTGGGTGCCGTCGAGCCCGGAGAGTGGACGCCGCGGTTCGCCGCGGCGCTCAACGACGACCTTGCGGTGCCGGTCGCGCTGGCCGAAGTGCACCACGCTCGCGCGGAAGGCAACCGCGCGCTCGATGCCGGTGACCATGACGCGGCGTTGGCCAGCGCCGCCGCGATCCGCGCGATGATGGGCATTCTCGGCTGCGACCCGCTCGACGAGCGATGGGAGTCGCACGATGAGACCTCGGCCGCGCTGGCAGCGGTCGACGTCTTGGTGCGCGCCGAGCTGGAGCGACGCGAACAGGCCCGCGTGCAGCGCGACTGGAAGCTGGCCGACGAGATCCGGGATCGGCTCAAGGATGCCGCTATCGAGGTCACCGACACCGGCGACGGCCCGCAATGGTCGCTGGGAACGCCCTCCGATGGCCGGTAATTCGCGACGCCGCGGCGCGGTGCGCAAAGCCGGCACCAAGAAGGGGCCGACGGTCGGCTCAGGCGGCCGACGACGTCGCGGGTTAGAAGGCCGCGGAGCCACTCCGCCCGCCCACCTGCGGCCCCACCATCCGGCTGCCAAGCGGGCCAAGGCACAACCGCGTCGGCCCGTGCGCTCGCGCTCAGACGACGACATGGAAACGGTGCTGGGCCGAAACCCGGTGCTGGAATGCCTGCGCGCTGGTGTGCCGGCGACCGCGCTCTACGTTGCGCTTGGAGCGCAAGCCGACGAGCGGCTCACCGAATCAGTCACGCTGGCAGCCGATTCCGGTATCGCCATCCTCGAGGTGCCGCGGACCGATCTGGATCGGATGACGACCAATGGGCTGCATCAGGGGATCGCGTTACAGGTGCCGCCCTACGAGTACCTCCATCCCGACGAGCTGATCGAAGCGGCGTTGGACACGCCGCCCGCTCTGCTGGTCGCGTTGGACAACATTTCCGATCCGCGAAACTTGGGTGCGATCGTGCGGTCGGTCGCGGCGTTCGCCGGCCACGGGGTGTTGATTCCGCAGCGGCGCTCCGCCTCGGTGACAGCGGTGGCCTGGCGGACCAGTGCCGGCGCTGCCGCACGGATCCCTGTCGCGCGGGCCACCAATCTCAATCGGACACTGAAGGATTGGGCCGATCGCGGTCTGCAGCTCGTCGGGCTGGATGCCAAGGGCGACACCGCCCTCGACGATTTGGACGGCACCGGCCCGTTGGTGGTTGTCGTCGGATCCGAAGGAAAGGGTCTGTCGCGGCTGGTACGCCAGAATTGCGACGCGGTGGTGTCGATACCGATGGCCGGTCCTGCCGAGTCGTTGAACGCCTCGGTGGCCGCCGGCGTGGTGCTCGCCGAGATCGCCCGTCAGCGCAGGCGGTAGTCGTGCGCCTCGGCGCCGTGCTGCTCACTGTCGTCGGGCTCGCATTGGCGCCTTCCGCGGCCGCCGAGTCGCGCGATTTCGACTTGCAGGCCCACGCTGGTGGACGTGGCCAGGCGACCGGCGAATCGTTGCGGGCGTTCGCCAAATCACTCGAACTCGGCGTCAGCACACTCGAACTCGACATCAACGTCACTAAAGATCATCAGCCGTTGGTGTGGCACGACCCCGTCATCGACCCGAAGCAATGCAGCGATACCGGGCCGGCGTTCACCGGTGACCCGTCGTACCCCTACGTCGGGAAACTCATCCACGAGCTGACCCTGACGCAGATCCGTACGTTGGACTGCGGTAAGCCCAACAGCGAGTTCCCGGACGCTGAAGTGGTGCCGAACAACAAGATAGCCGTCTTGCCGGAGGTCTTCTCGCTCGCTGACTCGTATCACGCCGATGTGCGCTACAACATCGAAACCAAGGTCACCGCGGATCGCCCGGGCATATCGGCTGACCCGCAAGAGTTCGTCGACGTGGTGCTGGCGGCTATCAGGACGGCCGGCAAAGTCGACCGGGTGGAGATCCAAAGCTTCGACTGGCGCACGCTGCCGCTGGTGCACCGGGCCGAGCCGTCGATCCCTCTGGTGGCGCTGTGGACTGAGCAGACCTGGGTTCCGGATTCGCCGTGGCTGGCCGGCGTCGACCCCGCAGTGGTCGGCGACCCGGTTATCGGGGCCACGCTGGTCGGTGCGAATATCCTCTCGCCCGAGTTCACATTGGCCGACAAGTCGTTGGTCGACCGGGCACATTCGTTGCGGCTCAGCGTTATTCCGTGGACAGTCGACAACGTCGACGATATGCGGGCTCAGATCGCCAACGGGGTCGACGGCCTGATCACCAACTATCCTGCCCGGCTGCGCGCCTTGATGGCCGAACTTGGTATGCCATTGCCACCGGCATACCACCGCTAAAGGACCATCGGACTTTGAGCATTTTCACAGGTTAAGGTCAGCTACTGCACAAGTTTCGTCGGATACATTCCTGGCACTGTGGATCTTCCGGGGACTCGACGATGGCGGCTGACGATCGTAATCGTCGCCGCGCTCAGCCTTTTCGTTGCCCTGGTGGCAGGCTCGTCGTTGCGTGCGCACTTCGCCGCGGCTGAATTACCAATGCCTGCGGCGTGGACCCATGTAACGCACGCTGTCCCAGCGCATGCCAGTAAGGTGCACCTTCATGCCGGCGCCCATCTCGTTTCAGGGGTCTCGACGTCAACGACTAAGAAGCCGTTCCGCAACGTGTGGATGACCCACGATCGGCCGACCAGTTGGAGCCACTTGTCCCCGCGATTGGGCTGGTTGGCGTTGCCAACTTCGTTTGCCGCGAAAGTGTTTCACCTGGGCGGTGCAAATTGGGCCGCGCCCGCGGCTGTTCCGGTCAACCGAGATACGTTAACCGCACTCTGCGTCGTTCGCTGCTGAAAAGTTAGCGCCGGGGTCCCGCCTCAGTCGGCCCCGGTGCAAACAACTTTCACCGATCTGCCTTAGCGCTGCGGCTTCGACACGCCAATGCAATCACGGCACTCCTGCCTGACCGCGCTGGTTCGCGGGTGCTGTACCACACCGAGTCGTCTTATCGGACGGCACGACACCCACAGCCTTGGTCCATTTCCCTGCCTCAATATCTCGGAGGGCGCCTCATGGATTCCTATGCGTGGGAATCGAATGACGACCAACCTCACTCGAAAAGCACGTTCGGCGAAAGCCGGACCCGCACGTTTCACCTGCCGCGGCTGGAGGCTTCGGCGTTACCGATGGCGGCCGATCGAGGTGTCGGATGGAAGACGTTGCGCGACGCCGGGCCCGTTGTGTTCATGAACGGCGCCTATTACCTCACGAGACGTGAGGACGTACTCGCCGCGTTGTGTCAGCCCAACCTGTTCTCAGCACATTTGGCGCTGCAGCCCCCCGGCAGCCCAGTGCCGGTTTTGCCTTCGGCATTCGATCCTCCGGAGCACACCCGCTACCGCAAAATCCTGCAACCACATTTCGGCCCCGAGGCCCTAAAAAAGTTCCGGCCGGTGATGGCTCGCCATGCCGTCGAGATGATCGCCGACCTCGCCGAGCGTGGCGAGTGCGAAGTAATGGCGGATTTCGGGCGTCTCTACCCGTATCAGGTGTTTATGGATCTGTATGGGCTACCGCTGGAGGACCGGGACAGCGTGATCGCCTGGAAGGACGCCGCGGTGGCCGGCAAGGCGGAAGGCTCCGACCTCTTGGATTATTTCGTTGACGCGATTCAGCAACGCCGGCGCAGTCCGGGCGCTGACATGTTGTCGCAAGTGATGACCGGTCCGGGCGATCTCAATGACCTCGAGCTGCTCGGCATGAGCCACCTGCTGGTGCTGTCGGGGCTGGACACGGTGGCCGCCGCGATCGGTTTTTCGCTATTCGAATTGGCGCGCAGACCGCAGCTGCGCAAAGAGCTGCGCGATGAACCAGACCAAATCCGCGTTTTCATCGAAGAGATCGTCCGGCTTGAGCCCGCCGCGCCGTTGGCGGCCCGGGTCACCACCGACTTCGTCAAGGTGGGCGGCATGACGCTGCCGCCGGGCACACCGGTGCGGCTGTGCACTGCCGCGATCAACCGCGATGGCAGCGACGCGATTTCCACCGACGGTCTGGTGATGGACGGAAAGATGCACCGACACTGGGGATTCGGTGGCGGACCACACCGATGTATCGGTTCGCATCTGGCGCGGATAGAACTGACCATCATTGTCGACGAGTGGCTCAAGCAGATCCCCGACTTCGAACTTCCTGCGGGCTATATTCCCGAGATCAAATTCCCATCGACGTCTTTTGCGCTCAAGTCGCTACCGTTGAGCTGGGCTGATTAGATGCCCAGCAGTCGCACCCCGGCCCACAGCGCCAACACCGCAGCCACCAACGCCGTGGGCACGGTGCACAGCCCGAGCCTGGTGTACTCGCCGACGCTGGCTGAAATGTCATATCGGCGTAGCACGCTGCGCCACAACAGATTTGACAGCGACCCGACGTAGGTCAGGTTGGGGCCGATGTTCACACCGATCAGCACGGCCAGCACCGCCGCCGGCCCGCTCGACGCCACCAGGGGGACCAACACCAGTGTCGCGGGCAGGTTGTTGACAATGTTGGCCAGCACCGCGGCCAGCACCGCGAAGCCGAGCAGCGCGGGCAACCCGGAACCGGACGGCAACAGCGCAGCCATCCGGGCGGATACCCCGTTCTGCATGACCGCCTGCACGACGACGCCCAGCGCCAGCACGAACACCAGAAACGGTATGTTCACCGATCGCACGATCGCCACCGCCGTGGTGTGCCGTCGGGCCAGGTTCCGCACCGCCATCACCGCCGCCCCCGCGAACGCCGCCCAGGCCGGTGCCAGCCCGACCGCCTCCGCGATCACGAAGCCGGCCAGCGTCAGCGCCACCACCACCAACGCGAACACCGGTATCTCCGGTGCGGGCTCATTCTCGGGAGGATCGGGCTGCGCGCTGAGATCTCGCCGGAAAAACACCCGGAAGACGAGGTAGACGGTGCCGACCGCGGCCAGCCACGGCAGTGCCATCACCGCAGTGAACTTGGTGAACGACACGTTGAGGACGTGAAATGCCAACAGGTTGGTGAGGTTCGACACCGGAAGCAGTAGCGACGCGGCGTTGGCCAGGTGCGCGGTCGCATACGCGTGCGGACGCACCGGCGCCCGAAGGCGTCGCACCGTGGTCAGCACCACCGGCGTCAGCAGCACAACGGTCGCATCCAGGCTCAGCACCGCGGTGATCGTCGCGGCAATGACGAACACCTGGCGCAGCAGACGCTGAGAACCGAACCGCGCCCGTGCCATTGCGGCGCCGGCCGCCTCGAACAGGCCTTCGTCGTCGCACATTTTCGCCAGCACCAGCACCGCGCCCAGGAAGGCGACCACGCTCGACAGCCGCACCGCTTCGGCGGCAGCGTCGCGCATCGAGATCGCACCCACGGCTATCAGCGCGACGACGGCGGGGATGGCGGCGAACGCCTCGGGCCAACCGCGGGGACGCGCGACCGCGAATGCGAGGACCGCCGCCAGCGACAAAAGAGCCAGAAGCAGCGTCAAGTTCACGCCCACGGATCTTCGCGCCGCCACACCGTCGGCATGTCCAGCGCAACACCGTCCTGATCGGCCAGCTTGCTCAAGATACGCAGCGAAACATCCAAATCGTCGCCCGCATACGGCAACGCCCGCAACGGCTTTGACAGCGGGCGGAAGAAGTCGTCCCAATGCACCAGCACCACGCGACGCGCGCCCACGGTCCGTACCGTCTCCGTCCAGTACTCGACGAAGTAGGGCTCGGCCTGTAAGCCAAGCTGGCCGACGCCAAGGTAGACAACCTCAGCGCGGTGACCGGCCAGCGCGCCCTTGACGAAGCCGGCGCTGCCCTGGATCAACAGCCGCCGATCCGACGGCCGATGATGCACCAGCGTCGACCAGGACTCGCCGCACCGATAGGCCGACGCCCGCACCGGCGGTGTCACTGGCGCGGTGATCTCCCCGGGGAATCGGTCCGGATCACTGTGACGCGATTTGATCAGCGTAACGTTGAAGGCGCCCAACCGAATTGGCTCACCGGATGCCGCCACAACAATACGGTCGGCGGCAAGACCATAGCCGCGGCCGACGTTGGCAGCCGATTCGCCGCCGACCAGCCGTGCGCCGGTACGATCGGCGACCAGCGCGGAATCCAGCGCGTGGTCGATATGGGTATGCACCGGGACGACCGCCTCCAGCCGTGTCACCTGCAGGCGCGCCAGGCATCCGTCGACCCGGGCCGGCGACGGTGACACCTTGCCCAGCGCCACCTGCGTCAGGCTGGGGCGAGAGAAGTAGCCGTCGGTCATCAGCGTCGAGGACCCGTCGTCGAGCAACAGCGTCGACACACCCAGCCACGTCACGGTCAGCGGCGCCCCGGATTCGGCGGCGGGGACGGTGAACCGGTGCGCATACCGGCCGATGTCCGGGCGCCCGGCCCGCAGCCGCATCAGCAGAACGCCTTCAGGTCGATCCCGTCGGCCTTCAGCCGGTCTCGAACCGCCGTCGCGATCTGCACTGCGCCAGGTGAATCACCGTGCACACAAACCGATTTCACGTGCACGTCGACCGCCGAGCCGTCGACCGCGGTGACGTGTCCGGTGGTCACCATGGCCACCACCCGTTCGGCGATGGCCGCCGGATCGTGCAGCACCGCGTCGGGTTCCCGGCGGGACACCAGCTGGCCGTCCGGACGGTAGGCGCGATCGGCGAACGCCTCCGGCACGGTGCGCAGGTTGCGGCGTTGGGCCTCCTCGAAGAACACCGAACCGGCCAGCCCGAGCACCGGCAGGCCGGCGTCGACGGTCTGCACCGCCTGTGCGACGGCGGCGGCCTGCTCGCGGTTGGTCACGATCGTGTTATACAGCGCGCCATGGGGTTTGACGTAGGACACGGTCGAGCCGGCGGCCTGCGCGATTCCGCGCAGCGCGCCGATCTGATATACGACGTCGGCCAACAGATCCTCTGCAGTGATGTCAATGAACCGCCTGCCGAACCCGGCCATATCGCGATAGCTGACCTGTGCGCCGATGCGCACACCGCGCTCGGCGGCCAGCCGGCACACCTGTAACAAACCGGCTGGATCGCCCGCATGGAAACCGCAGGCCACGTTGGCGCTGGTGACAATGCCGAGCATGGCGTCGTCGTCGCCGAGCCGCCACACGCCGAAGCCCTCGCCCAGGTCGGCGTTGAGGTCGACTGAGGTCACGGCGGCCAGCTTATCGGCTCACGTCGGTCAACCGCCGTTTGCTAGTTCAAAACAGCGTGATCAGTGCGATTCCGGTGATCAGCAGCAACGCCCCGGCCGCACGTGCCGGCGTTATCGCATGCTGGGGTACATGCAGCCAACCGAAATGGTCAATGACGACCGAGGTGAGCAGGTTGGCGCTGACGGTGAACGCAGCAAAAGGTCCTGCGCCGACGCGATCGACGAACAATAATCCGGCCACCACAGCGAACGCGCCGACGATTCCTCCGAGCGGGGCCCACCACGGCATCGCCGATATTGCCCCGACGGTCGGCAATGGTCGCGGGAAAACCGTTGCGATAACCAGGAATACGGCAACGATGAGGCCAAACGAGACCAGCGATGCCAACCACGGATTGATCAGTGAACTGCGTAGCACAGCGTTCATCGGTATGCCGATCGCCTGTAGCGCGCCGGCGACGGCGATGAACGGAAACACCCAGAACACGCTGACGGACTGCATCTTGAACTCCCTCCGAAGAAAATTTCCCGAGGTTAGCTTTGCAGCAGCGGGCCGCCGCTAACGACGGAACAGCCGTCATGCCACCCCGCCAGACGCCGAAGCCCTCGCCTAGGCCGGCGTTGAGGTCGAGAGATTACGTCAGCGATCGCCTTCGCCATCGAGCAGTCGCCTGGCGTCGACGTCGGCGAAATCGTCGTGCGGCCCACGGCCCAGGCGTAACGCCAGGTAGCCTCACTGGTCATGAGCCCCACGCCGCGACGGCGGGCGACCCTGGCGTCGTTGGCGGCTGAGCTAAAGGTGTCGCGCACCACCATCTCGAATGCGTACAACCGGCCCGATCAGCTCTCGCCCGCGCTGCGCGAAAGAGTGCTCGCCACAGCCAAGCGCATCGGCTATGCCGGGCCCGATCCGGTCGCGCGATCGTTGCGTACCCGCAAGGCCGGCGCCGTGGGCCTGATGATCACCGAACCGCTCACGTATTCCTTCAGCGACCCGGCTGCGTTGGATTTCGTTGCGGGACTTGCTCAGTCGTGTGAAGAGCTAGGCCAGGGGCTGATGCTGGTGGCCGTCGGCCCGAGCCGCAGTGTGGCGGACGGGACGGCATCGGTGCTCTCCGCGGGGGTGGACGGATTCGTGGTCTACTCGGCGGCCGGCGACGATCCCTACCTGCAGGTCGTACTGCAACGGCGATTGCCGCTGGTGGTGGTTGACCAGCCCAAAGAGGTACCCGGTGCGTCTGCGGTGGGCATCGACGACCGCGGCGCGATGCGCAAGCTCGGCGATTACGTGCTCGGTTTTGGTCATCGCGAGATCGGGCTGCTGACGATGCGACTGCGCCGTGACCGCAGTAATTCCAGCCAGGGCCTGGTCGACGCCCAACGGCTGCGGTCCTCGACGTTTCACGTGCAGAGCGAACGCATCCACGGTGTCCGCGACGCGATGGCCGCGGCCGGCGTCGACCCGGAGTCGTTGACCGTGGTGGAAAGCTACGAACACACACCGGCATCCGGCGGCGATGCGGCCAAGGTCGCGCTGGAGGCCAATCCGCGGATCACCGCGGTGATGTGTACCGCCGACGTGCTGGCCTTGTCGGCGATGGATTACCTGCGCGCACACGGCAAATACGCGCCGGGCCAGATGACGGTCACCGGCTTCGACGGCATACCCGAGGCGATCAGCCGCGGACTGACCACGATGGCCCAGCCCAGCCTGCAGAAGGGCCGCCGGGCCGGGGAACTCCTGCACGAAGGCAATATCCACCCGACGGTCGAGGTGCTGGACACCGAGCTGATCCGCGGACGCACCGCCGGACCGCCGGCCTGACCAGCAGCGGTCAGCTTGCAGCGGTTTCCCCGTTGCCGATCAGCAGCCGAACCGCAAGCTCTAGTCGCTTGCTCACGTCGGTGGCCGATGCTCGCCGGGTCAGCCAGGCCAGCAGGTTGTTCGTCCATACATCCGAGATCACCCGGGCGATGTGGTACTGCTCTTCGGTTGGTTCGCCGTCGCTCATCGCGCGGGCGAACATCGAGTCGATCAGCTTCTCGACCTGATCGACTTCGCCGGCTGCCGAGGCGTCGGCGAAGACGTAGGCCCTGGTCATCGCCTCAGTGAGCAGCGGATTGCGTTGCATGGCCCGGTTGAGTTTGCCGATCATGAAGTTCAGCCGCTGGGGGGGTGTCCCGCCGGTGAGGGTGGAGCGGTCGGTCTTGGCGTCGATCCGTTCGAATTCCCGGCCCAGCGCGGACACCAGCAGATGCACCTTCGACGGGAAATACCGGTACAGGGTGCCCACCGCGACGTCCGCGCGGTCGGCGACCGCGCGCATCTGAACTGCCTCGTAGCCGCCCTTGGAGGCGATCGCCATCGTCGCGTCCAGGATGCGTTTGCGTCGCTCGCGTTGTGCCTCGGACCCGAGCTCGGACTCGGCCAATACCGCCACGTTCATCACCTCACGAGGTTGCGCAGTGGACGTGCCCGGGGGCTGGCCCGCGTCGGTGTTCGCTGGCCCCGAAACGGAAGGAGACATTTGACGGACAGCTCCTTTTCTTGCGTCCTCGCTCGAAACGATACGCATGCCGAGCGTGAATTTCTCACCTCCGTGCCGCCGGGACACCCGGATGTCCTGCTGCGATGGCATTCGACTTGACGGTCGATCGCTGGCACTATTAGAACACGTTCTAGTCCGATGACGATGCAGCTTCCGCAGGAAGGTGAGGAGGAATCGGACAATTAGCGCTGAATCGAGGAGCCGATCGTGCCAACCACCATCACCGACGAACAGTTCGCGGCGCGGGAGTTGGTGCGTGATTGGGCGTCAACGTCCGGCGCGACGGCAGCGGTCCGGGATATCGAGCAGGGTGAGCCTAAAGCCTGGCAGCCGGTTTACGGCGGCCTGGCCGATCTCGGCTTGTTCGGTGTCGCCGTGCCCGAGGACTGCGGCGGCGCCGGTGGCAGCATCGAGGATCTATGCGCCATGGTCGAAGAGACCGCCAAGGCGCTGGTGCCCGGGCCGGTCGCGACGACCGCCGTGGCCACGCTGGTGGTCGCCGATCCGCAGCTACGCGCTGCACTGGCGTCGGGCGAACGCACCGCCGGCGTGGCGCTTGACGGTGAGGTCGAGTTCGATGAGGCGACCTCCCGGGCCTCGGGAACGGTGCCCCGGGTTCTGGGCGCTGTCGCTGGTGGTCTGCTGTTGGTGCCGGCCGGCGGCAAGTGGCTGCTAGTCGATGGGGCCGACCAGGGCGTGACGGTCGAGCCGCTGCATGCCACGGATTTCTCCCGGCCGCTGGCCCAGGTGGTCCTGGCCTCGGCGCCGGCCACGGTCCTGGACGTAAGCGCGGACCGGGTGGAAAACCTGGCCGCGACCGTGCTGTCCGCCGAAGCGGCGGGAATCGCCCGCTGGGCGCTGGACACCGCCGTCGCCTACGCCAAGGTGCGCGAGCAGTTCGGCAAGCCGATCGGCAGCTTCCAGGCGATCAAGCACCTCTGCGCCGAGATGCTCTGCCGCGCCGAGCAGGTGGCGGTGGCCGCGGCCGACGCCGCCCGCGCTGCCGGCGATGACGGCGACGACAGCGACCGCCAGTTGTCGATTGCCGCGGCCATCGCCGCGGGCATCGGCATCGAGGCGGTGAAAGCCAACGCCAAGGACTGCATCCAGGTGCTCGGCGGCATCGGCATCACCTGGGAGCACGACGCACACCTGTACCTGCGCCGGGCCTATGGAATCGGCCAGTTCCTCGGCGGGCCGGCGCGCTGGTTGCGGCGGACGGCCGAGCTGACCCAGGCCGGCGTGCGCCGCCGCCTCAACATCGACCTGAGCGAGGTCGCCGACCTGCGACCCCAGATCGCTGACGCGGTCGCCGATGTCGCCGCGCTGCCGGACGGCCAGCGCCGGGCGGCGCTGGCCGAAGCGGGGTTGCAGGCGCCGCACTGGCCTGCGCCGTACGGCCGTGGCGCCGGCCCGGCCGAGCAGTTGCTGATCGACCAGGAAATGGCGTCGGCGGGTGTGGTGCGGCCCGACCTGGTCATCGGCTGGTGGGCGGCGCCGACCATCCTCGAGCACGGCACGCCCGAGCAGATAGAGCGATTTGTGCCTGCGACGTTGAGCGGTGAAATCTTATGGTGTCAACTGTTTTCCGAACCGGAAGCCGGCTCGGACCTGGCGTCGCTGCGTACCAAAGCAGTGCGCGTCGACGGCGGCTGGAAGCTCACCGGCCAGAAGGTGTGGACGTCGAGGGCGCATGATGCGCAGTTCGGCGTCTGCCTGGCCCGCACCGATCCCGAGGCGCCGAAACACAAAGGCATTACTTACTTTCTGATCGACATGAGCTCGCCGGGCATCCTGATCCGGCCGCTGCGCGAAATCACCGGTAAGGCACTGTTCAACGAGGTCTTCCTCGACGGCGTGTTCGTCCCCGACGAGATGGTGGTCGGCACGGTGAACGACGGCTGGCGGCTGGCCCGCACCACGCTGGCCAACGAGCGGGTCGCGATGGCGCAGGGCACTGCACTGGGCAACCCGATGGAAGAGCTGCTCGCGGCGGCGGCGGAGCTCAATCTCGATGTCGCGCAACAGGATCGGCTGGGACGGCTGATCATCACCACGCAAGTCGGCTCGCTGCTCGACCAGCGCATCGCCCAGCTCGCGGTGGGCGGTCAGGACCCCGGGTCGGAATCCAGTGTGCGGAAACTCATCGGGGTGCGTTACCGGCAGGCGCTTGCCGAATTCCGGATGGACTTGTCCCAAGGGGCCGGCGCCGTCGAGGACAAGATCGTTTACGACTTCCTCAACACCCGCTGCCTGACCATCGCGGGCGGCACCGAGCAGATCCTGCTCACGGTGGCCGCCGAGCGGCTGCTCGGCCTGCCGCGCTGACGATCTCGCGAATTGCACCCAGGGTTGTGATTCTCACCGATTAGCGACCCTGGACGCAATCTGGATGCAGAACCCCTAAGCTCAGACATCACGATGGGTACTGTGCTGATCCCGATTCCGGATCGCGATTTCGACCCGACCGAGGTCGCGGTGAGTTGGCAGGTGTTGCGCGGGAACGGTCACCGGGTCGTGTTCGCCACCGAAAGCGGCGGCCCCGGAGTGGCCGACGACATCATGGTCACCGGCCGAGGCTTGGACCTTTGGTCTGCCATACCGGTGTTGGGCGCGATCACGGTCGTGGGACGGATGCTGCGGGCGAACAAGGACGCCCGCCGCGCATACCAGGAGATGCTGCAATCGCTGGAGTACCAGCTCCCCTCTAGCTGGGCTGAGGCCACGCTTGACGGCATCGACGCGCTGCTGCTGCCCGGCGGCCATCGGGCGCGCGGGATGCGTTCGTACATCGACAGTGACACGCTGCACCGCCTCGTCGTCGATGCCTTCGCCCGCGGCCTGAAGGTGGCCGCGATCTGTCACGGTGTGCTGCTCGCCGCTCGCAGCGTCGATCCCACGACCGGTCACTCGGTGCTTTACGGTCGCCGCACCACCGCGCTGACCTGGGCGCTGGAGCGCACCGCCTGGCGGCTCACCCGGATCACCCGTTTCTGGAACCGTGACTACTACCGCACTTACAGCGAGGAGCCCGGTCAGATCGCGGGCTACATGTCTGTGCAGTCCGAAGTCACCCGCGCCCTGAAGAACCCGTCGGACTTCTGCGACGTCGAACGTGGCTCGCCGCACTGGCGGATGAAGACCTCGGGAATCGTGCGCGACACCGCAACCGACGCACGGCCGGCATTCGTCGTCGATGACGGCAGTTACGTGTCAGCGCGCTGGCCCGGCGACACCCACACCTTCGCAACTGTCTTGTCGCAGAAGCTTTGACGGTCATGACGGACTTGCTTGATCTATTCCATCAGTTGGTGCGCTTTGAAACCGAGCTGTGGAACGCCATTGATGCGCGGCTACGCGCCGACTTCGACCTGCCGCTCAGCAGGCTGGAGCCAATGCAAGTTATCGCGCGGTATCCGTTGTGCCGGGTGAACGACATCGCCGAGGAACTGTCGATCACGATTGGCGGAACCAGCAAGCTTGTCGACCGTATCGAAGCCGCGGGCCACTGCGTTCGCCGCGCAAATCCCGACGATGGCCGGTCCTCCGTCATCGAGCTCACCGCGGCGGGACGGCGGGTCCTGACCAAGGCTGCTAAGGCTTTTGAGGACGAACTGGAGACCCGGCTTCGGTCGGCCGTCTCGGCGCGCTCACTGCAGCAGTTGCACTCAACCGTCGTCAAGCTGCGCGCCGCCAATGCGAGCCACGACGAGGGGCAACAGAGCACCTGACGTGGTCTAGGCACGCCGCCGAATCAGAATTATGATTCCGTGGAATGTATATCCCCGTCTACTGGAGGTGCCGAGGTGCTGGCAGCGTGGTATGACCGGCAGGGGCCTGCCGCTGAGGTGCTGCAGGTCGGAGACCTGCCGGACCCCGAACCGGGACCGGGTGAAGTGCGGGTCCGGCTCAGGTTCTCGGGTATCAATCCCGGGGACACCAAGAAGCGCTCCCGGTGGCACGGCGCGCGTATGAGCTTTCCGCGGATCATCCCGCATAGTGATGGTGCCGGCGTGATCGATGCCGTTGGCGAGGGCGTCGACATCAACCGGATCGGGCAACGGGTCTGGACTTATGGCGCCCAGTCGTACCGGCCGTTCGGCACCGCAGCCCAGTTCACGTGTGTGCCGGCGCTGCAGGCGGTTCCGCTTCCGGATGAAGTCTCCGACGAGATCGGCGCCTGTCTCGGTATTCCCGGCATCACCGCGCATCGGGCCGTCTTCAGCGACGGGGTGGTCGCCGGCAAGACGATCCTGGTGCATGGCGTGCTGGGCTCGGTGAGTTCGCTGGCCGCTCAGTTGGCGCACTGGGCGGGAGCCACTGTGATCGGCACGGTGGTTCGCGGCGACGACCTCGAAAAGGTTGACACCGCTGCGGTTTCGCATTC
>DATJOR010000275.1:0-3303 GCA_035506875.1 Mycobacterium sp. | reverse complement strand
CACGCCCTCGGTGAGCTTGACCGGCGCACGTTCCACCAAATCGCGTGGGGCGGTGACGGTCAGCGACATATCGGCTGCCGGATCCCGCAGCACCATGAACACCGTCTTGGCGCCCGGCCGGATGTTGATCTGGGTCAATTGACCTTCGACCCACACGGTGCCCAATTTGTCGATCCAGCCGGCGATCCGGATGGCCACCGCGCGAACCGGATACGGGTTCTCGGCCGAATTCGCCTGCCGGTTCCGTGCACCGGTTACCGGTTCGGTCACTTCGCCGTCGCGCGAGTGATCCTGTTGGCCAGCAGCGTCTGGAACGGTGCACGCGCCTTGGTGGCCTCCTCATAGGCCAACAACGCCTCAAGTTCGTCCACGTCCAGCGATTGCAGTCTGGCGCGCAGCTGGGCAAGGGTCAGCGATTCGTAGTCGAGCTCGTCGGCCACTGCCGGCGCCGCCACGGACTTAGCGGCGGGCTTCTTCGCGCGGCTGACAGGTTGAGTTGGGGAATCGGCCGACGAGTCAGGTGCGGTGTAGAGCGCAAAGCGTCCCTCGGCGCGGCGGTCGCCGTCGGGCAGGTCGGCGGCGGCTTCGTCGTCGTCGCCGAGATCCTCGTCGAAGGTCGCCCACTCCGGCTGCTCGTCCTTCGGCGGGAAAATCTGCTCCAGGGTTGAGTCGCCCTTGATCACCAGCTCGGCCAGGTTCTGCTGGAATCGCATCACGATGTGCGCCGCCTGACTGGCCAGCGTCATCGGATACATCAGGATGGTTTTCGGCAGCCTGATCGTCTCCTCGACGGCGAATGTCGCCGCGCCGACCAGCAGCCTGACCCCATACGGTGCTGTAGCCATGCGGTCCACCCTGCCTTAACCGGCGGTCAACTCCAAGCCGACAGCGCGAGCTGGCGAGCCCGAGTCCGCAGAAAGTAACCTGGTTGCCATGCCGCCAACCGTCAACATGGGCATCCCGGGCGCCACCAGCTCGGCGGTCGAGCCGGTGACCGGCAAGCGGGTACTGCTCGCCGAGCCACGCGGATACTGCGCCGGCGTCGACCGCGCCGTCGAGACCGTCGAGCGTGCGCTGGAAAAGCACGGCCCGCCGGTTTACGTCCGGCACGAGATCGTGCACAACCGGCATGTGGTGGACACCCTGGCCAAAGCGGGTGCGGTGTTCGTCGACGAGACCGACGAGGTCCCCGAGGGCGCCATCGTGGTGTTCTCCGCGCACGGTGTTGCGCCGACCGTGCATACCTCGGCGGCCGAGCGCTCGCTGCGTGTCATCGATGCGACCTGCCCGTTGGTCACCAAGGTGCACAACGAGGCCAAGCGCTTTGCCCGTGACGACTACGACATCCTGCTCATCGGTCACGAGGGTCACGAGGAAGTCGTCGGGACCGCCGGGGAAGCGCCCGACCATGTGCAGCTGGTCGACGGGCCCGGCGCCGTCGACGGTGTGACCGTTCGCGACGAGAACAAGGTCATCTGGCTGTCCCAGACCACGCTGTCCGTCGACGAAACCATGGAGACCGTGCAGCGACTGCGGGAGCGGTTCCCGAAACTGCAGGACCCGCCGAGCGACGACATTTGCTACGCGACCCAGAACCGGCAGGTCGCGGTCAAGGCGATGGCGCCCGAATGTGAGCTGGTCATCGTCGTCGGGTCGCGCAATTCGTCGAACTCGGTGCGGTTGGTCGAGGTCGCGCTGGGCGCCGGGTCGGCGGCCGCGTACTTGGTGGACTACGCCGACGACATCGAGCCGAAGTGGCTGGACGGTGTCACCACGGTCGGGGTCACCTCCGGTGCGTCAGTGCCTGAGGTGCTGGTGCGTGGCGTGCTGGAGCGGCTGGCCGGATACGGCTACGACGTGGTGCAGCCGGTCACGACGGCGAACGAGACTCTGGTGTTCGCGCTCCCGCGGGAGATCCGCCCCAACCGCCGCGACGGCTAGACGTCCCTAGATGTCCCTAGATGTCCCTAGACGTCCCTAGACGTCGTAGTTCCAGGAGTCGGCTGCCGACTCACGCAACCGCCGGGGGCGCGGCTCACTGCGCGGCTCGTCGCCACTGGTCGACCCGCGATACCGGACCTGGGAGATCGGGTGGTGCGTGGCGGTGGCACCGGTTGACCCGTTAGGCACGGGCCTGCGGCGCGGCTCCGGCGGCGTGGCTTCGTACGGCTCGATCGGCTCGTAGGGGTCGAAGCGGCTGCTGCGACGAGTCGGGCGACCCTTGCGACCGTGCGGGTCGCGGCGGATCTCCCGGGATGGCCGGCCACGCAGGTCGGGATCGCGGGGCATCCTGCCGCGCCGGGGTGGCTCAGCAGCCTCGAACTCGCGGGAGCGCGTCGGGCGCTGACTCCGGGAACGGCGGGCGCGGTCAGGCGCCGGCTCTGCTGCTTCGTCCAGGGGCGGCCGGATGTGCCGGGAGCGCGACGTCGCCGGGCGCCTGGCCGTCCTTCTGCTCTCGCCCGAACTCGCTGAGCGTGCAACGGCATGGGTCCGCCGCGAACCGCGCTTCGCGGGTTTCTTGGCCGTGTCGTCTTCGGCGGACGGCCGCTTGAGGCCCGCGACCATCGACACCAGCTTGCTCGCCAGCCCGGCGGACTGGGTGTCGCCGTTCGCGGCGTCGGCGTCGGCGGTCGCAGCCGGGCGGATCACCCTGGCCAGCAGCCAGCGGATGGTGCCGATCGCCAGCACGCCGGCCGAGGTGAACAGCATCAGCGGGAAGCGTTCGATCAGTGGATAACCACAGTTGATCAGCAGATCCTTGAGGCCGGTGAACTTAGCGCCGTGAAACAGCCAGTACGCCCCTGGCACCGCGCAGAACAAGATCAGCGGCGGCTGGATGACTGCGGTGAAGACACCGGATTGGCGAACCGCCAGCACGGCAGCCACACAACCCGCCACATACAGCGCGGAGAAGACGGTCGTCAGCTCCTTGCCCGAGCCGGCGTCGAAGGCGAAGCCCGCGGCGGTACCGGTCACACCGAGCAGCACAGCTGCCCACCACGGCACACCAGGAATAGTGGGGACTATCGAGCGGTGATCCGCCGTCACCGCCGACTGCGTCCGCTCTCCTGACACACGTCGACCGTACCGGCTCAGCGCCGAAACGCTTGTAAAGACCTCGTTAGCGCCTGTGGGCGTGCCATATGCCGCCGCTGCTGGGCCCTCCTACACTTGAGTCCCTGTGAGCCTGAGCCTCGGGATCGTGGGTCTGCCGAATGTCGGCAAGTCGACGCTGTTCAACGCGCTGACCAGAAACAATGTGGTGGCCGCGAACTATCCGTTCGCGACGATCGAGCCGAACGA
>DATJOR010000274.1:0-6707 GCA_035506875.1 Mycobacterium sp. | reverse complement strand
GTCCAGGCCGAGGTTTGCCTCGCCCTTGTCGCCGGCGATGACCTCGAGGTGGTCGGCCGCCAGCTGCTGGTAGTGCTCAAGCAGCGTGGGGTCGCCGCTGTCGAAGGTCTTGTCGAGACGAGTCCTCGCCTCTTCATCGGTCTTGGCTCGCACCAAGGCGATCACCTTGCCGTCGACGAAATCCATCCGCTGCAGCCACTCCAACGCCAGGTAGCGACCGAGGAATCCGGTTGCACCGGTGAGCAATACGGTCCGCACCTCACTGGCAGGCCCGCGCAGCCCAGGCGCGGCGGCCAGGGTGGCCTCGTCGATGAACTTGTCCAGCGTGAGGTCGGCGGCATGCACCTCGACCGCGTCGCGGCCATGCACCGCCGCGAAAGTCGGCCGCTTGGTGCCCTGCCGCTCACCTTCGATGTAGTCGGCGATGGCCTGCAGGTCATTGGCCGGGCTGACGATCACGCCGACGGGCACGTCGACGTCGAAGATGTCGTGCAGCAGGTTACCGAATGTCAACGCGGACAACGAGTCTCCGCCGAGATCGGTGAAGTGCGCATCGGGCGTCAGGTCGGACTTGGCGGCACCCAGCAGGGCGGCCGCCGCCCGGCTGACCGTTTGCAGTACCGGCGCCTGGGCGCCGCTGCGGCGCAGTTCGGACAACTCGTCGGCCTGGCCTTGCGCCAGGTCGGCGTAGAGCTGCTCCAGGCGCTCGCCGTAGTGCTGCTTCAGCTTCGGCCATGCCAGCTTGCGGATTCCGGTCAGCAGACCGTTCTCCAGGGTGAACGGCGTGGTCTCGACGATGAAGTCGCGCGGCACCTCGTAAGACTGCAGATTCGCCTGTCGCGCAACGGTTTGCAGCGACTCCGCGATCGCTGATTTCGACGCGTTCACGTCCGTCGGCACCACAACCGCGAGCAGGTAGGGCTGCGCGCTGTTGCCGTAGACGTAGATCTGGCGGACCAGCGGGCTGTTGCCGAACACCGCCTCCAGCTTCGCCAAGGTGACGAACTCGCCCTGTGCCAGCTTCAAGACGTTGTTACGGCGGTCGACGTACACCAGCCGGTCGGGACCGACCTCCGCGAAGACGTCGCCGGTCCGGTAGTACCCGTCGGCGTCGAAAACGTTGGCGGTGGTTTCGGCCCGCTTGTAGTAGCCAGGGAACATGTTGCCGGTTTTCAGCAGCAGCTCACCGCGGGGGTGCGGCCGGTCGGTGGCGAAGTAACCCAGGTCCGGAACGTCGACCAGCTTGTAGTCGAGGACCGGCGGACGTTGGATCTCGCCGTCGAACAACACCATGCCGGCCTCGGTGGAGCCGTAGCCGTCCAGCAGATGCATCTCGAGCAGCGACTCGACCCACGTCCTCAACTCAGGAGAGATCGGCGCCGAGCCCGTCATCGCAAAGATGTAGCGCCCGCCAAGGAGCTCTTCACGCACCTCGACCATCACCTGGGATTCAGCGACCTGACGGTCGACGCCTTCGGCTGCCCGTCGGCCCACCTCACTCTGATATTCGCCGTACAACATCTCCCAGATGCGCGGGACGAAGTTCAACTCGGTGGGCCGCACCAGACGAAGGTCTTCCAGCAGCGTCGACAGGTCGCTCTTGGCGGCGAAGTAGGCGGTGCCGCCGTTGCCGAGCGTGCCGTAGAGGATGCCGCGGCCCATCACGTGGCTCATCGGCATGAAGTTGACGGTGATCGACGCGGCGCTGGGCCCGAACCAGTTCTTGGTCGACCGGTTCCACATCTTGGCGACGTTGCTCTGCGGGTACATCGCGCCCTTGGGCGCGCCGGTGCTGCCGGAGGTGTAGATCAGCAGCGCCAGAGGGTCAGCTGCGTCTTCTGCGCCGGGGGCGACCGGAGGCACCGCTGGCAGCGCGGTGCCACGCTCGCGGACCTCGTTGAGCGTGTCGATGGTCAGCGTGGTGTCGGCCAGCCGCTCGTGGGCGCTCTGCAGTGCCTCGCGGTGGTCGTCGACCTCGGTGCGGTAGTCGAAAACCACCAGCCGGCCGGGCGTGTGGCCCGCGTCGGCGGCTGCCAACAGCAGGTCGACCGCATCGGACAGGTAGTCGACGCTCGCCGCGAAAACGGTGGGTTGGGTCTCGGTGACGATCGGGAGTAATTGTGCAACCGCTGCGCTGGTTTGCAGCGGGACCCCCACCGCGCCGACAAAGCCCAACGCGATGTCGATCGTCGTGTAGTCGACGCTGGTGAAGCCGAGCACGCAGACCCGGTCACCGGTCTGGACAACGCCGTCGGACAGGGCACGGGACACCGCGTCGACCCGGGCGTCCAACTCGCCGTAGGTGACGGTGTCGAACCAGGGGAGCAGCTTGGCCGACGTACGCCCAGTCTGCGGGTCTTTGACCAACTCAACGGCGCGTTGACCCAGCGCCGGCCGGTCGGAGTAGCCCTCCAGCACGGCCTTGGTCACCCGTGTCATGTGCAACCCGGCGTTCTCGATGGCCGCGTTGACGGCGTCATCGGGTCGCGCGGCGGCGAACTGCGGGTCGTTGGCGGCTAAATTCTGGGCGCGGAGTTCTTGACCTTCCTGGGCATTAATCGACATAGGAAACCTCGCAACTAGTGAATCGGGAAATTTGGGGGGCGCTCCGTTGCGCCTAATGAGTACTACGTTAGCAAAACTAACGGTATTCCTGGAAGAGTCCGCCGGGTCGGCGCTGTGTGATGTGTTGCACGATGATGTTGGTGCATCCGGGTGAAATGCAAAGGTGTTGGGTACCCAACAACGCGCGGCCGGTTCACGCCCGTGGTACGGATACCGCAATCGCTTAGGGGGCTCACCTTCATGACTCGGCTAGACAGGCGCGGCAGGCCGCTGAAGGCTTTCTTGCAGGCCGAGATCGTGGGTTCCGATCTCACCATCGAAGAGGTCCGTCGGGCGTGTGGCCTGACCAGGGCCAGCTACTACGGCGAGCCCAGCGGCTCGGGTCGCGGCTTCGACGACAGCTTTCCCAATTCCGAGGAACTGCGGCAGGTCGCCGAGTACTACAAGTTGGGCGACAACGGGTGGGTCAGCCTGCTGGTCGAGTTCGGTTGGCTCGAACCGCTGCCCGGTACCCCGCGCATGCCGTTCACCGGCGACAGGGCCGATCGACAACTTTCGGCGCCAATCGGTTTGGTCACCCTTCGCGATGCTGTCTCTCGCTACCAGAACAGTTCGGTGCTGGTGGTGGGTTCAGACAGCGACAAGGTGCACCTCGTACCGCTGCGCCAGGCGCTTCACGAACACCCGGACGGGTCGTTGATGGTGTTCGGCCTCGGCACGCCGTCCGCGCAGTGAGCTGCCGCTAAAGCTCGGCAAGCACCTCGGCCACCACGTCGAGGCCCTCGGAAAGTAGCTCGTCGCTGATCGTCAGCGGCGGCAAGAAACGCACGACGTTGCCAAATGTGCCCGCTGTCAAGACGATTACGCCGGCCGCGATGGCGGCGTTGGCCAGCGCGTTGGTCAGCTTCGCGTCGGGCTCGGCGTTGTCGGGTTTGACGAACTCGATGGCGATCATCGCGCCGCGGCCGCGTACATCGCCAATCCGAACGTCGGCGGCTTGCAGCGCGAACAGCCGGTCTTTCATCAGCCGTTCGATCTCACGGGCCCGCTCGAGCAGCCCGTCGGCCTCGATGGTGTCGATGGTGGCCAGTGCGGCCGCACAGGCGACCGGGTTACCACCGAACGTGCCGCCGACGCCGCTGGTGTGCGGGGCGTCCATGATTTCGGCGCGGCCCGTCACGGCCGACAGTGGCAGCCCGTCGGCGATGCCTTTCGCGATGCAGATCAGGTCGGGCTCGATGCCCTCGTGTTCGCAGGCGAACCACGCTCCGGTGCGCGCGATGCCGGTCTGAACTTCGTCGGCGACGAAGACGACGTTGTTGTTGCGACACCAGTCCAGCAGTGCGGGCAGGAATCCCTCGGCCGGGACGATGAAGCCGCCCTCGCCCTGGATGGGCTCGATGACGACGGCGGCCAGGTTCTCGGCGCCGACCTGCTTGGCGATGACGTCGATGGCACGCTGAGCGGCCAGTTCGCCGTCGGTGCCCAGTTCCTTGTCGATGAGCCCGTCGCGGAAGGGATACGACAGTGGCGCCCGGTAGATCTCCGGCGCGAACGGCCCGAAGCCGCTCTTGTACGGCATCGACTTCGCGGTCAGCGCCATGGTCATGTTCGTGCGGCCGTGGTAGGCGTGGTCGAACGCCACCACGGCCTGTTTGCGGGTGTGCGAGCGGGCGATCTTCACGGCGTTCTCCACCGCCTCGGCGCCGGAGTTGAACAGCACCGAACGCTTCTCGCCGGAGCCGGGAGTGAGCCGGTTGAGGTGTTCGGCGACGGCGACGTACTGCTCGTAGGGCGTCACCATGAAACAGGTGTGGGTGTTGTCGGCGACTTGCGCGCGCACCGCGTCGACGACGCGAGGTGCGGCGTTGCCGATGGTGGTCACGGCAATGCCTGAACCCAGGTCGATGAACCGGTTGCCGTCGACGTCCTCGACGATGCCGCCGGCGGCGCGCGCCGCGAACACCGGCATGGTCATTCCGACGCCGTGGGACACCGCCGCGACGCGACGCTTGGTCAATTCCAGCGATGCCGGACCAGGAATTTCGGTGACGAGGCGGCGGCTCTGCTCGACAGCGGACACGTCAGCAGCCTATCGGCGAACGGTCCCGGCTACGAGCCCAAATTAACCGGCCGCAGTGTGTCCCAACTCTCGGCACACATTCGTCGTCGGGTCCCAGTACTGGCCGGGGTCGCAGTTCAGCGGCTGCGGCCCCTCGCCCAGCGGCCGGCATATGTTAGCGGTCGGGTCCCACCACTGCCCGGGGTCGCAGTTGATGGGGTCAGCATGGCCCACTGCCGGCATCGCGACCGCCACGGCCGCCGCCGCCAGCACCAGGGCTGACGACAATCGGCTAATAAGGTTTCTCATCGCAGACCTCCTCGATAGCCCGGTGTAACACTCCGCGAAAATTCGCGATTGTTGCACCGTTGCCGAATTCTGGATTAGCCAAACACCCGGCCGTCGATCGAGTCACCGTAGCAAAGGAGCCCGCCGGCTCAATCTGCTTCAGCGGTGTAGCACCGGGGGAGCTAATATGGCCAGCGACTGGCAGATGTTCTCCACCGGGTTGTAAAGCCAACCCACGTTGCATTCGCACACGTCGGCATTCGCATTGAACGATGCGCCTGCAGCACATGGCAGCGGTCGGCACGAATTGGAATGCGGGCTCCAAAATTGGCCGTCGTCGCATGGCGCCGCACTCGCTGTCGGCATCGTCATGGCCGCCATTGGCATCAATGCCATCGCGGCGATCGGTGCCAGGCGGCAAACATACTTCCTCATGTGCCGCCTCCCATAAAGGGTACGTCAGGAAGGGCCAAACATGGGACCGTCAATCGAATCGACGGAGGTAAACGAGCCGACCGGCTGGCGGCGAAGTCGAGTGGGCCGGTGCACCGGATACCCCAGCGCGATCACCGCGGCCAAGGCCATCGGATCGGGCGCTCCAAGCAGTTCCTTCACCTGCTCTTCTTCGCGGATCGCGATCGTGGTGATGACACCGCCAAGGCCCTCGTCATGAGCGGCCAGCAGAATGCTCCACGCAAAGGGGTAGATCGAGGCGCCGCCGGCGAACGTGTAACGGTCCGCGTCGCGGTCCACGGCCGCCAGCATCGACAGGTCGGCGAACAGCGCGAGCAGGACGGGCGCTTCGTCGAAGTGCTCGGCCAAACCCCCTGGCGCTGCGGCACTCTCCGCGGCTAGCGCCGCTGCTTCGGCGTCGCGGTCGTTGGTCGGCGCCCACGGCCGCAAGCCGGCGGTGACCATGGCCAGATATTCCTTGGAGCCCCGCAGGTAGGAATCCCGTAGCCGGCGACGTTTGTCGGGGTCCTTGATCACCACGATCCGCCACGCCTGCGCGTTGGCGCCGCTGGGCGCGAACCGCGCGGTATCGAGTACCCGGGCCAGCACCGCGTCATCGACGGCCTGACCGGTGAAGTCGCGGACCGCCCCGGTGGTGCGCAATGCCTGGTTAAGTTCCATCGTCTGTGTTCTGCCACCGTGTTGACCGGGAGTCAAGCCTGCCTGTGAGTAAAGGCGCCAGGCCTGGTCGGGCAGACGATCGCGTAGTGGCACACTGGTGGCTGACGCGGTTCCTGGGCCGTTCCGGTCCGACGCCAGACTCACACACCAATACGAAGATCTAGGAAAGATCGTTGCCGTCATGAACCAAATGGTTGTCTTCCTCCCCCTGCTCGTCGTCTTGGGCGCATTCATGTTTTTCGCGTCGCGCCGGCAAAAGCGCGCGATGCAGGCCACGATCGATTTGCATGAGTCGCTACGCGTCGGCGACCGGGTATACACCACGTCCGGGTTGCAGGGAACCATCACCGGTATCACCGACGACACGGTGGACCTGGAGATCGCGCACGGCGTCGTGACCACGTGGATGAAGCTGGCGGTGAGGGAGCGGATCGAGCCGGAGATCACTGAGGACCCAGAGGCCGCCGAGGTCCCTGTGGCCGACGACCGAGCCGACGACCCGGAGCGGCTGCCCAAGGACTGAGTTTGGCGGCCCGCCACGTAGCCTTTGCGGGTGCCGTCGAACTGATCGACACGCGAAAAACGAGCGCGGGCCGGTGACGACCCGCGAGGACCGGATGAGGAGACTCGACACGTGGCATCGCCATCGACGCCGGTG
>DATJOR010000273.1:0-4763 GCA_035506875.1 Mycobacterium sp. | reverse complement strand
AGCTAGTTTGGAAGACTAGGGCTCTACCATTGAGCTACGCCCGCGTGCATGAGTCGAGCGAGACTGTACGTCGCAGCCGACATCAAATCCAAATGATGCCATTAGGTGCCTTCGTTGCGAGGCCGCTACGGGCGCGGCGGGTGCGTGGCCGTAGGATTTCGAGGTCAGCGCGGGGTGTAGCGCAGCTTGGTAGCGCATCCGCTTTGGGAGCGGAAGGCCGCAGGTTCAAATCCTGTCACCCCGACCGGCACGCCACAGCCAACGGGCTCGGCGATGAGAGACCAACAGAAGATCCGCCAGCACAACCGAGGAGCAAACCCGTGAAGAGCACGGTCGAGCAGTTGAGCCCCACCCGGGTTCGCATCAACGTTGAGGTGCCCTTCGCGGAGCTACAGCCCGATTTCGACCGGGCCTACAAAGAGCTGGCCAAGACCGTGCGGCTGCCGGGGTTCCGTCCCGGCAAGGCGCCGGCCAAGCTGCTTGAGGCGCGTGTCGGCAAGGAGGCGATGCTCGAGCAGGTCATCAACGAGGCGCTGCCCAGCCGTTACGGCCAAGCCGTCACCGAAACCGACGTGCGCCCGTTGGGCCAGCCCAACATCGAGGTCACCCAAAAGGAGTACGGCCAGGATGTGGTTTTCACCGCCGAGGTCGACGTGCGGCCCGACTTCACCCTCCCCGACCTGAGTGCGCTGAAGATCACGGTCGATCCGATCGAAATCAGCGACGAGGACGTCGACGCCGAATTGCAGTCCTTGCGTGCCCGATTCGGCACCCTCACCGGAGTCGACCGGCCGGCCGCGACCGGCGACTTCGTCTCGATCGACCTGTCGGCCAACATCGACGGCCAAGAGGTGCCCGAGGCGTCGACGAAGGGACTGTCCCACGAGGTGGGCTCGGGCCAGCTCGTCGAGGGTCTCGACGACGCGATCGTCGGCCTGTCAGCCGGCGAAAGCAAAACTTTCACCACCACAATGGCAGCCGGCCCGCACGCCGGTAAGGAAGCCGAGGTCACCGTCACGGTCGGCTCGGTCAAGGAACGCGAACTGCCCGAGCCCGACGACGAATTCGCGCAACTGGCAAGCGAATTCGACACCATCGACGAGTTACGCGCCAATCTGTCCGACCAGGTTCGCCGGGTCAAGCGCCTGCAGCAGGCCGAGGAGATTCGCACCGCCACGCTGGATGCCTTGCTCGAGCAGGTCGACATGCCGCTGCCCGAAGCGATCGTGCAAGCCCAGGTCGACAACACCCTGCACAACGCCCTGCATAGCCTCGACCACGATGAAGCCAAGCTCGCCGAAGCCCTGGAAAAGCAAGGGTCTTCGCGCGAAGAGTTCGACAAGGACACCCGCGCGAATTCCGAAAAAGCCATCAAGACCCAGCTGCTGCTCGACGCGCTGGCCGACGACCTCGACATCCAGGTCACCCAGCAAGACGTGACCGAACGGCTGGTGCTGACCTCGCAGCAGTACGGCATTGAGCCCCAACAGCTGCTCGGCTACATGCAGCAGAACAATCAGCTGCCGGCGATGTTCGCCGACGTGCGCCGCGGGCTGACCATCGCTGAGGTGGTCGAGGCGGCGACGGTGACCGACACCGACGGGAACGCCGTCGACACCGAGGAATTCTTCGGCAAGCGCGCCCAGTCGGAAACCGAGGATGATGGGGAGACCGCGGACGCCGGAGAGGCCGCCGTGTCGTCCGAAGAGCCATCGAGCGACACGAAGTGACGCTGTGAGCGAACGCGGGGCCTTCGGGGAGTGCGCGACGGCCCCGGTTGGTTAGTGTCGGTGAATACGGAACTCGAGAAAGCAGGTAACCCACTGTGAGCCGTGGGACTGAAATGCGCGCAAACGCGCAGGGTCTGAATCTCGTCGACTCGGTCTACGAGCGTTTGCTCTCCGAGCGCATCATCTTCCTGGGGTCGCAGGTGGATGACGACATCGCCAACCGGCTGTGCGCGCAGATTCTGCTGCTCGCGGCCGAGGACAGCAACAAGGACATCTCGCTGTACATCAATTCGCCCGGCGGGTCGATCAGCGCCGGGATGGCGATCTACGACACGATGGTGCTGGCGCCGTGCGACATCGCCACCTACGGGATGGGCATGGCCGCCTCAATGGGCCAGTTCCTGCTGGCCGCCGGCACTAAGGGTAAGCGTTACGCCTTGCCGCACGCCCGCATCCTGATGCACCAGCCGCTGGGCGGGGTGACCGGTAGCGCCGCCGACATCGCCATCCAGGCCGAGCAGTTCGCCGTCATCAAACAGGAGATGTTCCGGCTCAACGCCGAATTCACCGGCCAACCGATCGAGCGGATCGTGGCGGATTCGGACCGCGACCGCTGGTTCACCGCCCCGGAAGCCCTGGAATACGGGTTCGTCGACCACATCATCACCCGCGCCGAGACCAACGGAGCCCCAGCACTATGAACCCCGACCTGCAGCCCCAGGCGCGCTACATCCTGCCGTCGTTCGTCGAGCACTCGAGCTGGGGCGTCAAGGAGTCCAACCCATACAACAAGCTGTTCGAGGAACGCATCATCTTCCTCGGCGTTCAGGTCGACGACGCGTCGGCCAACGACATCATGGCGCAGCTGCTGGTGCTGGAATCCCTCGATCCCGACCGTGACATCACCATGTACATCAACTCCCCCGGGGGCGGGTTCACCTCGCTGATGGCGATCTACGACACCATGCAATACGTGCGCGCCGACATCCAGACGGTGTGCCTGGGCCAGGCGGCCTCGGCCGCGGCGGTGCTGCTGGCCGCCGGAACACCGGGTAAGCGGATGGCGCTGCCCAATGCTCGGATCCTGATCCATCAGCCGTCGTTGTCGGGTGTGATCCAGGGCCAGTTCTCCGACCTGGAGATCCAGGCCGCCGAGATCGAGCGGATGCGCACGCTGATGGAAACCACCCTGGCGCGCCACACCAACAAGGATGCCGCGGTGATCCGCAAGGACACCGACCGGGACAAGATCCTGACCGCCGAAGAGGCCAAGGACTACGGGATCATCGACACCGTGCTGGAGTACCGGAAACTTTCGGCGCAGTCCGCCTAGGCCGCCTAGTTGACGACGGCCGCCAGCCCGGCGATGTCGGAGGGGCGGACCCGGCAGCACCCGCCGATCACCCGCGCACCCGCTGCCAGCCACTGCGCGGCGGACCGCGGTGAGAACCGCGACGAGCCGACCCATGCCCGCCGAGCGTTATCCCAGCGCTCACCGCTATTCGGATAGACGATCACCGGTTTGCCGGTTTCCCGGGCCGGCCCGATCGCCGGCAGCACATCCTCGGGTGCACAGCAGTTGACCCCGACCGCGACGATCTCCGGTACCCCGGCCGCCACGGCGAATGCGTCAGCCAGCGGCTGACCGGCGCGCGTGCGTGTGCCTTCGATGGTGTAGCTCAGCCAGGCCGGCACGCCGAGCGTTCCGATCAGGCCCACCAGCGCCTCGGCCTCGTCGACGTCGGGGATGGTTTCCAGGGCCAGGACATCGGCACCGGCGTCAGCCAGCACTTCCAGCCGGGGTCGGTGCCAGTCTCGCAGTTGCCCAACGCTGAGCCCGTAGCGTCCGCGATATTCGGACCCGTCGGCGAGTGCGGCGCCGTACGGGCCCACCGACGCGGCGACCCAACGCTGCTCGGTGGGCGACCCGCCGCGCCCGGCTTCGCCGCGCTTGCGATCGCCCACGCCCGCACCGCCCACGTCGTCGCGGGCTTCCCTGGCCAACTCGACGCTGCGCCGCAACAACCGGATGGTGTCGTCGCGGCCAATCCCCCGGGCGGCGAAGCCGTCGAAGGACGCTTGGTAGCTGGCGGTGGTCGCAATCGTCGCCCCGGCGCGAAAGAAGGCGGTATGCACCGCGATGATCTCCTGCGGGGCGTCTACCAGCAGACGCGCCGACCACAGGGCGTCGGAAAGATCGTGACCGCGCGCTTCGAGTTCGGTTGCCAGGCCGCCATCGGCGATCAACGCGGTATTCTCAGGCACGGCGAATCCCACAGGCCTAATGTAGGGCCGCCGAGCATGTTCGCCTCTCGGTCGCATAACAGCCGCGACACGCCAGGGACACGGTGGCGCGTTCCGGCAAGCGTGGGGCCGCCTCAGACGATATGTTCAGGCGCACAAGCTTAAATATCACCGACGCTATTCGGCTCTAACGGTCGCCTCGCTCCCGAGCAAGCGGGTAGCGTCGGAAAATACACGCGACATAGCACGATCGACACGGTTACAGGAAGTAGGCCCCCAGCACCATGGCGCGCATCGGAGACGGCGGTGACCTGCTGAAGTGCTCGTTTTGCGGGAAGAGCCAGAAGCAGGTTAAAAAGCTCATCGCGGGGCCCGGCGTATATATCTGCGATGAATGCATCGATCTGTGTAACGAGATCATCGAAGAGGAACTCGCCGACGCCGACGACGTCAAGCTCGACGAACTGCCCAAGCCCGCCGAGATTCGCGACTTCCTCGAGGGCTACGTCATCGGCCAGGACACCGCCAAGCGCACCCTGGCCGTCGCGGTCTACAACCACTACAAGCGTATTCAGGCCGGCGAGAAGGGCCGCGATTCCCGGTCCGGCGAGCTCGTCGAGCTGACCAAGTCCAACATCTTGATGCTGGGCCCGACCGGCTGTGGCAAGACCTACCTGGCCCAGACGCTGGCCAAGATGCTCAACGTGCCGTTCGCGATCGCCGACGCCACCGCGCTGACCGAAGCCGGTTACGTCGGTGAGGACGTGGAAAACATTCTGCTCAAACTGA
>DATJOR010000272.1:0-8041 GCA_035506875.1 Mycobacterium sp. | reverse complement strand
GAACCCGAACCGTCCGTTGTCGTCCATTGCGGCCTCCTGGCAGCTCACATCGATAACACCAGTGTGCGCATAACCGGCAACGAGCGCCACGCCTTAGTAGCCGTACCCCCCGCCGCCGTACCCCCCGCCGTACGGGTACTGCGGCTGATACGGGCTCTGCGGCTCGTACGGGCTCTGCGGCTGATAGGGGCTTTGCGGCTGGTAAGGACTCTGCGGCTGCTGCTGGGTGGCGCCGCCCTGGCCCTCAGGCACCTGAACCGGTATCGGCACCGGCACGAAGGGTAGCTTCAAGTACGTCGTCGTCATGACTTCCGAAGGCGTCGTGCTGGTCGTGCTGGGCGGCGGCGGCGGTGCGGTCGTCGTGGTCGTAGTCGGGGTCGTGTCAGTCGGGGTCGGGGTGGTACTGGTCGCCTGCTGCGTGGTGCTCGGTGGCGGCTGATACGTCCTCGTCACCGGCGGTGGCGGCGGAGGTGGTGGCGGCGGAGGCGGAGGAGCCTCGCTGGTGACCGGCGGTGCGACAGCGGCCGACGGCTCGGGGCTCGGAGGCGGAGGCGGCAGCGGGCTTGGCGACGGCAGGCTTGGCGACGTGAGGTTGGAGACGGGTGGTGGCGGCGCGGCCGACGTGCTGGTGGGTGCGGGTGCCGGGGGCACCGGGTGGCTGGTTGAGCTGGTCAGCGAGAATGCCACGCCGCCGATGGCCACCATCGAGACCAGCGCGGCGACTCCCAAAAACAGTTGCGGCAAACGGCTTCCGCCGCGTGGCTCGTCGGGCGGCACGAGCTTCGGCAGTTGCAGCAGCTGAGACGGTGTCGACCGGGCATCGTCCTCGTAAGGCTCACCGGTGTAGACCACCGGTTCGTTGGCGGAGTCGTCGGCCTCCGACCAGGCCAACTGGTGCATTGTCTCGGATGGGTCATCGAAGAACGCCCCGCCCGTGGGCACCCCGAACGTTCCGGTGGACGCACCGAGGGTGTCGGTCGATGCGGTGAAACTGCCGGTCGACGCACCCACCATCGCGGCCATCGTGGTCGATTCGGTCTCGCCTTCCTGCCGCTCCTCGATCGGGTTTCGCGCGGAGACCATCACCGCGCCGAATGCCATGGCAAGGCCGGGCTGAACGGCGGTCACCAGAGACTTCTTGGTGTGAGCCGAAAGGCGCTGGGCAACAAGCGGAATCTGGGCGCTGCCGCCAGACATCGCCACCGCCACGACATCTCTACGGCGAACTCTGCTGCGCCGCAACATGTCATCGAACGCCGTCAGCACACCACTGAGCTGAGTTTCGATGAGGCTTTCGAATTCGGATCGAGTCACCCGGACGCTGGCGCGCTGTCCCGCCAAGTCAACGACCAGCTCGGTCTCCATCTCGTCGGACAGCCGTTCCTTGGCCAGCCGGCATTCCTCGCGCAGGTTGCCGAACTGCCCCACGACGCCGGTGCTTTCGGGATCAATTCCTTTGGCACGGCCGACGTTGTCTAACACATGAACCATCAGAGCCTGATCGATGACATCGCCGCAGAATTCCGGATAGCGCACCGTGTCAGCAATCGGGGTAAAGCCTGATGCCGCGTCAGCCAGCGTGATGTTAGTGCCGGCAGCGCCGAAATCAAGCAACGCCACCACGCCGTCGACGGGCAGGCGATCACTGGAACTCAACGCCGTCAACGCGGTAATGGAATCCGATACCAGCCGCGGCGACATGCCGCCCCGGACGAAGCCGGCGTGGGTGCACAATGCGTCCTGCAGCCCCCGTAGTGCCTTCGGCTCCCAGTGTGCGGGAACGGCAATCGTGATGTTGGACTTCGAAGCATCGCCGCCGGTCTCGGTGATCAACGCGTCGAGGGCTCCGACCAACAACAGCGCAGGATCATGCGTCGATCCGTCGTCAGACATCAGCGTGCCTGACCCACCGACCCGCTCAACGAAGCCGGTCATCATGCTGCCCGCGTCGGCCTCATCCGGGTCATCGTCCGGCACAACGAGTTCCGGGGCGCGATCAGGAAAAAGAGTCAACACCGGGCGGCGCGACACGGGCGCGTGCCCGCTGCGGACCGCGACTAAATTGCTGGTCCCGATCGATAACCCCAACGGGTCATACATAAAGCGAATACCTTCGTCGATAGCGGTCGGTGGCCAGCGTTAACGATAGCCGCGAGCGCGCCAAGACGGTCCGGCGCAATCTGATCGGTACAGGCTCGATGCGGTTGCGTCACCGAAGCGATACAGCCGATGTCTTGACAGATCGGGCCTGCGTCACACCACCGTCAGCGGCAGCGATCGCCTAGGCTCGAACTGAAACGTCGATCCGCCGCTGAATTTGGCCACCGACACCTCCGGCAGCTCGGTTGCGGCAGTGTCTGTTTCGGACAGCTCGGCTGCCCAGTCGGTATCGGCACCTGTGATTCGGACTTCGATATGCGGGTCCACCGCGGTGGCGATCGCCTGCAACGGCTGCACCGAATCCGGGGAGCACAACGAGATCCACGCGTTATCTTCATGCGCCGGTGACTGGTGCACCCGCACCTGGTCCGAGGTCTCGGCGTCGACGTAGCCGAGCGGGTTGAACAGCGGATGCAGCTCGAAAACCCGTCGAACGCCGTCGATCCCGCCGGGCAATGACAATGCCCGGTGAATGCGCTCCGCGCCGAGTCCCGCCAAGCCGATCAGCTGACGGGTCCCCACCGAGGCGGCCAGGCCGGCATCGGACCCTGCGCGTGCTCGCACCGCAATCGCAAAAGACAGATACAGCAGGTGCATTTGCAGGCATACCTCGTCGGCCATGCGCACCAGCGCCGAATGCGAGAAAGCGCCGAAGTCGAGGTCGGAGACCAGCGGGCCCGAATAGTTGTCTAATCCTTCGTCGGACCGGTCGATGGCGTCGAGTTCCCATGCCGCCGCGCGGGTTTGTGCGACCACATCTAGGGCCGGGATGCTCTTGGCTTCCGGATACGACTCGTCGATGATGACAGTCCACGCGCAGTGCGGTTGCCGGTCGGACGGCTTTCGGGGCGGCCGATGAATGGGACGCATCTGCGCGCGAGGATTGGTCGCCACCGCGGTCGCGTCAAACGTCGGATCCTCGATGGTGTGGCACATGCCAAAGACGTACTCGTCGCCCATCGGTTCCACGTCGAGCAACGCGCCGCAGTGGTCGAGGTGGAATTCGCCATGCCAGCGATCGTGGATGGTGTAGCGGAAGTCCATGAATTGCGGCGGCGCGCCGATGTCGAGTTGCAGACCCTTGAAGATCGTGGGTACGTCGTTGCCCTCGTAGTTCAGCGCCCGTTGCATCCGTTTGGTGTAGATCGGGCTGGCGCCGGCCCACTCCTCGATGGCGATCTGCACCATCTCCTCGCGACCAAATTCCTGGATACACCAGGCCATGCCGGAGCGATCGATCATGTGCCCGATCAGCAGCAGTTCGGGGACCAAGACAGCAAGTTCCTGGCGGGACAGCTGTGCGTAACGGGAGTGGGTCACGGCCCAAAAATAGTCGCGACTATGTTATAAAGTCAACAATGTCTATCGCCGCAGGCCAGAAACCGCGCGGGCCCGTCAGCCCCACGCGACGAACCAACGCGCCGCGCAAACGCGGCGACGACACCCGGGCGAAGATCATTGACGAGACGGTCCGCTGCATCGTGGAAGAGGGGTTCGGCGCCGCGACCGCCAAGCATGTCGCCGAACGCGCGGGCGTTACCTGGGGGGTGATTCAGTATCACTTCGGTGACCGCAACGGGTTGCTGATGGCCGTGGTCGACGAGGGGGTCGCCAAGCTGCTGGAAAGCCTGTCCTCCGCCGACGTCAGCGAACTACCGCTGCGCGAGCGCATCGAGGTCGTCGTCGACACCGCATGGAGTTGCTACAGCAGTCCGACGTCGATGGCGGCGTTTGAAATCCTGCGGGCCAACCGCGCCGGCCCGGGCGGAGCCTCGCGACAGCACCTGCTGGAAATGAATTCGGCGATCGCCGAGCTGGGCAGATTGATCACCGATGACCCGTCGAATGATGGTGTTGCCGAGGTGATTTGGGCGACGTTGCGAGGTGTGGTGTTGGCGCAGATGATCATCGGCACGGCCGTCGATTGGCAACGGGAGCGACGCGCACTCATCGATATGGTCACCCACTACCTCAATGCGGGATCTTCTCGGCGATCGCGTTGAGGATGTCCACGGCCTGGTTGGTGACGTCGTAGCGGCAGGCGGAAATGTCGCGCCGTATATCTGGCGCGCGACCCCGACTTGCCCCGCAGCGACGCGCTGAAAGTCCTCAGCCGATCCCCCGGGTGCAAGTCCGACTCCCCCGGAGAGTAGCTGCAGGGGTGTGCTGTGATGACCCGATGGGCCATGACGAATACCTCGCTGACGTTGCAGCGATCGAATTGATCAAATACCGCTATTTTCGTGGGCTGGACACCAAACACTGGGACGTCTTCGCCGACACACTCACCGAAGACGTCAAGGGCGACTACGGTTCGTCGCTCGGCGAGGAGCACCACTTCACCAACCGCGCCGATCTGGTCGAGTACATGCGCTCGTCGCTGGGGCCGGGCGTCATCACCGAGCACCGGGCGACGCATCCGGAGATCACCATCACCGGTGACGAGGCGACCGGCGTCTGGTATCTGCAGGACCGCGTGATCGTGGCCGAATTCAACTTCATGCTGATCGGTGCCGGGTTCTACCACGACCGTTATCGCCGCACCGCCAACGGATGGCGGATCAGCGCGACGGGCTATGACCGCACCTACGATGCGACGATGTCGTTGGCCAACCTCGACTTCAAGGTCAGGCCCGGCAACGCCCTAGCGTGAATCTGTTTGCGATTCCCAGCTATTGGGTGATCGCGATGACGGCGCCGGGCCGCAGCCACTGGATTATCTGAACCAGCTTGGCGTCATCGATGGCCACGCAGCCCTCTGTCGGGCCGCCGTCGGTGGTGTGGAAGAAGAACGCAGCGCCCTTGCCTGGCAGACGATTTGGGTTGACACCCATCACCACCGCATGCTTGTACTGCGGAATCTGGAGGTTCTCACTCGCTGCGGTGTCGAACGGGCACTGGGCTTTCTGGCAGACCTGCATTGTGTTGAAGGTCGGGCTGTTGTCATCGCCGTTCCACCAATGGTTGGACCCCACCTGCACATACTGCAGGCCACTACCGGGATTGGGTGCAGTCCCGAATGCGAACGGCAACGAGTAGACCCCCATCGGGGTAGCCGGATAACCGCTTTTCGCTTCCGGCGCAAGGCCTGCCGATCCGATATGCGCAGGTATGCCGGCCTCGACCGGCTGCCAGCCCGCTGCGCCACGTTGGTAGACGTCCAGTTTTGCGTTCGAACCGCCCACTCCGACAACGGAAACCACCTGGGTCGCGTTGCCGACAGAGGGGGCAAACCAAGGTGCGCCGACTGCACCACCCGTTGGAGCTGTCGCCAGGGTGACGATAGCGGTGCACACCAAGGCGCACAGCGAGCCCAGCAGTCGGCGCACCGTTTCATGGTCAATCCTGGGCATTACGAACGTCAAGTAAAGGTTTAGCTTCGAAACGATCACCTCGCGGGCGCGACGGAGCGCTGGCCACTTGTCGTTGCTGGCTGCGGCGATATGTTCGTATGCGTCGCACACAGGCTCCCCGGGTATAGAAAGCAGTGGATGACACCGACAGATCGCAGCCGCACGCCGCCGGGCGACGGCAATACGACCAAGCTCGCCGTGGCGAGCGGCGTCGGCGTGCCACCATTGACGGTCTGGGCGGGTTCGGCGATGTACACGTTTCCGGTCGATCGGGACGTCATTTTGGGCCGCGACCGCGACAGCGACATCTGGTTCCACGACATCAACCCTGACGACCTGACGCTGATATCGCGGGTGCATGCGATCCTGCGGTTCGACGGCTCGCAGTGGGTCGTCGTCGACAAAAGCCAAAACGGCGTTTACGTCGCCGGTTCGCGCGCCACCTTGGTGCCTATCCACGACCGCCTGACCATTACTCTGGGCAGCCCGCACGGGCCACCGTTGACATTCCGGGTCGCCCCGCCGGCGCCGACGTCCGGACCCCGCAATCCGCGGACGATCGAGCGTATACCCGATGAGGCCGTGGATTCGAGCCCGAAGACCACCGCGTTTCGGCCCGTGGGCCCGCCGCCGCCCCCGATGCGAGCGCCGACGCGGCCGCCGCTTCGCCCGACCAGCGATTCGCGACGGACGGGGGGTTCGGCGACGGTCGGCCGTGCCAAGACCAACACCGTCGTCGTCGACGATGCGCTGGCCTCCCGCGTGCACGCGGTGCTGGCGGTCAGTGCGGCCGGCCTCGAAATCCGCGACAACAACAGCAGCAACGGAACATTCGTCAACGGCACCCTGATCACGCGGGCGACGATGCTGCGCGACGGCGACGTTGTCACCATCGGCAATACCGATCTGCTCGCGACCGGCAACACCCTGGTGCCGCAGCCCGTGGCGTCGCGCACCAGCGGGCTCACCGCGCACGGGCTGGCGCTGACGATCGACGGCCGCCAGCTGTTGGAGGACGTGTCGTTCACCGCGAAACCGGGGACGCTGACCGCGGTGATCGGGCCGTCCGGCGCCGGAAAATCCACGCTGGTCAAGCTGATTGGCGGAACGATGCCGCGCAGCGCCGGCCTGGTCGCCTTCGACGGGCATGACGTGCACGCCGAATATGCTTCGATGCGTTCACGGATCGGGGTGGTGCCCCAGGACGACGTCGTGCACCCTCAACTCACCGTGGAGCAGGCGCTCAGCTACGCCGCCGAACTGCGACTGCCGCCGGACACCTCGATCGAGGATCGCCGACAGGTGGTCGAGCGGGTGCTCGACGAGCTGGAGTTGACGCCGCACAAGAAAACTCGCGTCGACAAGCTGTCCGGCGGGCAGCGCAAACGCGCGTCGGTGGCGATGGAGTTGCTGACCGGCCCGTCGCTGCTGATCCTCGACGAGCCGACGTCGGGCCTCGACCCGGCGTTGGACCGGCAGGTCATGACGATGCTTCGACGGCTGGCCGATGCCGGGCGCGTCGTCATCGTCGTCACGCATTCGCTGACCTACGTGAGCATGTGCGACCAGCTGCTGCTGTTGGCGCCGGGCGGCAAGACCGCGTTCGCCGACCCGCCCGCGCAGATCGCGGCGGCGATGGGCACCACCGACTGGGCTGACATCTTCGCCCGGGTCAGCACCGATCCGGACGGTGTACACCGGGCGTTTCTGGCGCGCCATCCCGCTGCGCCGCGGCGGCCATCGCCGATCGCCGGGGCCGCGCCGCTGGGCCGCCCGCCGCGAAGCAGCCGGTGGCGTCAGGTCGGGACGTTGGCCCGTCGTCAAGCCCGGCTGATCACCGCCGACCGCGGCTACTTCGCGTTTCTCGCGCTGCTGCCGTTTGTGCTCGGGGTGCTGTCGCTGGCGGTGCCCGGCAGCACGGGGCTGGGAAACGCCAGCCAGGCGCAGCCCGAAGAGCCGATCGACATCCTGATTCTGCTCAACATCGGCGCGGTGTTCATGGGCACCGCGCTGACCGTGCGCGACCTGGTTGGCGAGCGGATGATTTTCCAGCGCGAGCGGGCCGTGGGTTTGTCGGCGTCGTCCTACCTGATGGCCAAGGTCCTGGTCTTTAGCGCGGCGGCTCTTGTTGATACCGCGCTGATGGTGATCATCATGACGATCGGTAAAGGCGCGCCGTCGCACGGCGGGGTGCTATTGGGCCATGGTGTTGTGTCCGGCGTCGTCGAGCTGTGGCTGACGTTGGCTTTGACGGCCATCGCCTCGGCGATGGTGGGGCTGGCGCTGTCGTCGCTGGCGCGCTCCACCGAGCAAGTGCTGCCGTTGCTGGTTGTGACGATAATGGTGTCAATGGTGTTGGCGGGCGGGCTGATTCCGGTGACCGGACGGCTGGTGCTGGACCAGATTTCGTGGCTGGTGCCGGCGCGGTGGGGTTTTGCCGCCGCGGCGTCGACCGTCGATCTCAACAACATCGAGGCCGCGCTGCCCGTCGACCGGTTGTGGCGCCATGTGCCTGGCGCGTGGCTGCT